>DASYMJ010000044.1:0-13807 GCA_036009105.1 Thermoanaerobaculia bacterium
GGCCTTCACCGAGTGAGCCACGTCGAAGCGGGGGAAGGTCATGTGGATGCCGCGCCTCTGGGCCAGCGGCTCGATCATGGCCTGGCATTCCAGGATCACCTCGACCAGCGAGACCGGCTCGAGGGACATGGAGAGCTTCCCGGACTCGATGATGGCCAGATCGAGGATCTCGTTGATCAGCTCCAGCAGGTACCAGCCGGCGTGGAGGATCTGGCCGATGCTTTCCTTCTGGCCGGCCGTTGGAAGCGGCGAGTCGGACTCCATCAACTGGGCGAACCCGAGGATGGCGTTGAGCGGAGAGCGAAGCTCGTGGCTCATGCTGGAGAGGAAGTCCGACTTGGCCAGGTTCGCTTTCTCGGCGGCCGCTTTTGCGTTGGTCAAGGCCAATTCGACCTTGTTGCGCTCGGTCAGGTCGCGGGTCAGCTTGGCGAAGCCGCGCAGATCGCCGGCCTGATCGCGGATGGCCGTGAAGACCACGTTGGCCCAGAACCTCGACCCGTCCTTGCGGATGCGCCAGCCCTCGTCCTCGTGCCGCCCGCTGGCGGCCGCGAGGTCGAGATCGAGCTGCGGCTTGCCGCGCTCGACGTCTTCCCGTGGATAGAAGCGGGAGAAGTGCTGGCCGACGATCTCTTCCGCGTGAAAGCCCTTGATCCGTTCCGCTCCCGTGTTCCAGCTGACCACGCATCCGCCCGGATCGAGCATGACGATGGCGTAATCGGAGACGCTCTCCACCATCAACCGGAAGCTCTCCTCGGTCCAGCGGAGCTTTTCTTCGACGTGCTTGCGCGCGCTGTTGTCGGTGCCGATCAGGAGGTAGCCGATGATCGCCGCCTGATTGTCGCGCAGGGCCGTCACGGAGACGATGGCCGGGAAACGGCTCCCGTCCTTGCGGATGTACGTCAACTCGTAGATGTCTTCGATGCCGCGGGAGGCCTTGAAGGCGAGAGCGGCGAAGCCGGGCGTGATGGTCGTTCCCAGCTCGAGGCTCAGTGCGGCGGCGCGCGCGATCACTTCCTGGGAATCGGAGATGTCGGCCGGGGTGATCTGATCGACCACTTCCGCGGCGGTGTAGCCGAGCATGCGCTCGGCGCCGACATTGAAGATCTGGATGACGCCCTTCTCGTCGGTGGCGATACTGGAGAAGTTGGCGCTGTTGAGGATGGCGTTCTGCAGCGCGCCGGTCTTGAGCAGGACCATTTTCCGGCGGTCTTCGATGACGGCGGCGGCGTTTCGGGCTCTGGCCTTGGTCTGGCGGGAGCGTCTCTCGGGAGCGCCGCGCACTTCTCCTAAAGCGGTCATGGTCTCTTCTTTCCGGCCCCCCTGGACGAGGCATCGCCGGCCGGTGGTCGCACCACCAGTCGTGTCGAACGCGCTCTCCTGCGGGGGGAACCGAAAAAAGAGAAGCAATGCGTGTGCCGTGTTACGAAAAGGGGCGCTCGGTCACGGTCTGCTATCATCGCCACTCCCGAGATGACCGAGAAGAAAACGTGGGGATCGACGGTGATGGGGTGGTTCATCGTCCAGGATCCGCAACAGGGCGGCGGCCTCGCGGCCGACGCGCCATCCACCGCCGATGCCAGCGCCGACGCCGAGGCCATCCGCCGCGCGGCGGGTGGCGGGGCGGGCGGGGATGCGGACGCGGCGGCGCAGCAGCTGGGCAACGTCTTCGCCTCCCCTCCTCCCGCCGCGCCCGGCGGTGAGGTCGACTTCGAGCAGGTCTACCAGGCGGCGGGCATCGGCCAGGAGGAGCGGGAGCGGGTCACGCGCACCCTCGAATTGCTCAACTCCCTGCCGGCCGGCACGGACGAGAACGTCCGCAAGCAGATCGTGATGGCCTCGCTGCGCGCGTTCGGCGTCCCCATCGAAGCGATCATCGAAGCGGGGGCGGGCGAGCTGCAGGCGCTGGAGGCGTACATCCGCAACGGCGCCGCCGACACGGCCAAGCTCACCGAAGAGGCCGATCAGCGGATCAAACAATACGAAGAGGAAATCGTAAAACTGCGGAAGATCATGCAGGAGCGGGTCGACGAGCAGAATGCCGTCGTGCATCGCTGCAACTCCCAGAAGCTGGAAGTGCAGAAAGTCCTCGAATTCTTCGGCCAGGAAGCCGTGGCGCGCGTCGTGCGGGAATCTCCCCGACTGCACGAGCCGGCCGCCGGCGCCTGACCGCAGAACGACGAACGAAAGGTCTGAACCATGTCCTTTTTTGGCAGAGTGGCGAACCTGTGGAAGGGCTTTCTCTCGATCTGGATCAGCGACATCGAGAAGGAGCATCCGGAGATCGCGTACGAGAACGCGATCAACTCGATGATCGGCAAGTACGCGAAGCTCAAGAGCGCGACGGCGGCCATCATCCGCCGCCGCGAGGACCTCGACGAGCGGTATAAGAAAGCGACCGCCGAGCTGGCCCAGACCGAGGCGGAGCTCAACACCGCCGTGGAGACGAACCAGGACGACCTGGCCGTGGTCCTGATCCAGAAGAAGAACCAGCTCTCGGCGGACATCTCGGAAATGAAGACCGACATGGAGACGGCGCGCAGCGACGCCGACTCGGCCAAGACCTCGCTCCTTTCCGTGCAGAAGGAGATCAGGAGCCTGAAGGCGGAGCGCGACTCGATGCTGGCCAAGATGCAGTCGGCCCAGGCCCGGATGAAGATCCAGGAACAGCTGGACGGCCTCTCGGTGGACGACGAGGTGCGCGCCCTGGACAACGTGCGGTCGCACATCAAGAACACCATCGCCGAGGCGAACCTGACCAAGGAGCTGTCCGACTCTTCGCTCGACTCGCGCCTGCAGAACCTGCGCAACCAGACGGGCGACGTGCAGGCCAAGCAGGAGCTGGCCGCGCTCAAGGCGCGCAAGGCCGCGCAGCAGGGCGCGTCGCAAAAGACGATGTGAGAGAAACAGTGATCAGTTATCGGTTGTCGGTTGTCGGTGCTCTACTGACAGCTGATCACCGACCACTGACAACTGCATCTCCGTAGGAGGCATCAATGCGTCTGACCCCCTTTGCCAAACTCTTCATCACCATCGTGGTCCTGGTGGTCCTCGGCTATGCCGTGTGGCATTACAAAGGCCCCGACATCAAGAAGTGGGCGACCGGCCGGGACAGCGGCGCGTCCGGCGCGTCCGGCAGCACCGGCGACGTCTCCTCCAACGACTTCAACGCGCTCAAGAACGCGCCGCCCGACCCGGGCCGCGACGCCGGCTCGACCGGCGTCACTCCCGTCGCCCTGCAGGGCGGCGGGCACCTGAACCGGCCGCTGGTGGTGGCCATCAATACCTGGGCCGGCCACGCGCCGGGCATCGTCTTCAACAACGGCATGGAGTCCAACGGCGGGTCGCTCTACCAGAAGCGCTACAACCAGGAAGTGAAGTTCGTCCTGATCGAGGACCCGGCCGCGAAGCTGGCCGCCTTCCGCAAGGGCGACATCGACATCATGTGGGACACGGTCGACAACTGGGCCCGCGAGGCCTCGGTGCTGGCCGAGAACAACCAGCGCGCCAAGTCGATCATCATGCAGGACTGGTCGCGCGGCGGCGACGGCATCGTCTCCCTCACCTCCATCAACTCCGTCGAACAGCTGAAGGGCCACCGCATCGCCTGCACGCAGTTCACGCCTTCGCACTTCTTACTGCTCTACCTGCTGTCGCAGTCCGGCCTCTCGCCGCAGGACCGCAACGAGGTGGAGAAGAACATCATCTTCACCGTCGACGCGCCGGCCGCCGCCGCGATGTTCAAGGCCAAGCAGGTAGACGCCGCCGTGACCTGGGAGCCGGACCTCTCCTCCTCCGTCACCGCGCGCGGCGACGAAGCGCACATCCTCGTCTCCACCACCGCCGCGACCAACATCATCGCGGACACGCTGGTGGCCCGGCAGGACATCATCGACCAGGCGCCGGCCACGCTGGCCGATTTCGTCCACGGCTGGTTCGACGGCATCGAGATGATCAAGCAGGACCCGACCGGCTCGTACAACATCGTCGGCAAGGCGTTGAAGCTCGATGCCGACACCGTCTCCGGCATGCTCTCCGGCCTCAAGCTCACGCCTTACGCGGACAACGCGCAGTTCTACGGCCTGAACGGCGGCAAGGCGCATTACGAGACGCTGTTCGACACCGCGTTCGTGATCTGGCGCAAGAAGGGGCTGGTCACCCGTCCGGTCGAGGCGAAGGACTGGGCCGACGCGCGCTTCATCCAGAGCCTCGCCGCGTCCTACCCCGGCGCGAAGGTGGAGGAGGCGAAGATCGCTCCCGCCAAGGCCGGCGCGAACCAGCGGGCCATCATCAACAAGCAGATCGACATCCACTTCACGCCCGGCTCGGACGAGATCATGCCCGGCTCCTACTTCGTCCTCGACTCCCTGGGCGAGACGATGACGTCCTTCGGCAACACCTACCTCCGGGTGGAAGGAAACACCGACGCCACCGGCTCGCCGACCGCGAACATGACGCTCTCCCAGCGCCGCGCCCTGGCGGTGAAGAACTACATCGTGCAGAACTTCCCGAACGTGGAAGCGGCGCGCTTCCAGACCATCGGCCGCGGCGCGGCCAACCCGATCGCGGACAACGCGACGGAGGCGGGAAGACAGATGAACCGGCGGACGGAAATCAAGGTGGTGTTGGCCACACAGTAGCGGGTTGCTGGTTGCTGGTTACTGGTTGCTGGTGGAAAGCTGCCGGCAACCTCTACCAGCAACCAGCAACCAGCAACCAGCAACCATGCGAAAGCAATCTTTGTGGGCCATCCGCCAACCGATCCCCCGCGCCACGGGGTTCTGGCTCGGCTTCATCATGCCGGTCCTCGTGCTCGCGGCGTGGTGCGTCATCTCGTACGGGCGGCTCGCGCCGCCCGACTTCCTCCCCTCGCCGACGGAAGTGGTGCGCGGCACGCTGCAGCTCTTCATCCAGTACGACCTGCTCGACGCGATCCTCACCTCCACGCGCCGCATCGTGCTGGCCTTCCTGCTCGCCGCCGGGCTGGCGCTGCCGCTGGGCATCCTGATGGGCGCCTTCGCGCCGATGTTCCACATCTTCGAGTCGATCATGGCGCCGCTGCGCTACATGCCGATCTCGGCCTTCATCCCGCTGCTCATCCTCTGGTTCGGTATCTACGAGAAGCAGAAGATCGCCTTCCTCTTCCTCGGCGTCTTCGTCTACCTGCTGCCGGTCGTGGTCTCCGCCATCCGCCAGGTTCCGGAGGAGCTGGTGCAGACCGCGCTCACGCTCGGCGCCTCGAAGATGCAGGTCATCCGCACCGTGCTCGTGCCGGCCGCGCTGCCGGAGATCTTCGATTCCTTCCGGGTGATGAACGCCATCAGCTGGACCTACGTCATCCTGGCCGAGGCGGTGAATCCGGAGCATGGGTTGGGGTACATGGTGGAGCTGGCCCGGACGCATCAGAAGGCGTCGTGGTCGTTCGCGGGCCTCATCGTCATCGGAGGCATCGGCATCATCACCGACCAGCTGATCCGCGGCGTCTCGGCCGTGCTGTTCAAGTGGCGGGAGGACTCGCTGTGAGCGAAGCCAAACCGGTGGTGAACGGCGAGCCCGGCACGCTGGCGGTCGAGGCGAATGCGAAGAAGGGCTCGTACGTCGCGAAGAGGATCGAGCAGGTTCCGAAGCTGCGCATCGACGACCTCGGCGTCACCTACATCGACCGCGCCGGCAAGCAGACCGAGGCGGTGAAGGAAGTGTCCCTCGACATCGAGGACAAGCCCGGCTGCGGCGAAGTCATCGTCTTCCTCGGGCCGTCGGGCTGCGGCAAGTCGACCATCCTCAAGGCGGTGGCCGGCATCCTGCCGCCGACGCGCGGCCAGGTGCTGGTGGACGGCAAGCCGGTGGTGGACGTCGGCCGCGACCGCGGCATGGTCTTCCAGACTTACACCTCGTTCGGCTGGCTCACCGTGCGGGACAACGTCGAGTACGGGCTCCGCCTGCGCGGCGTTCCGACGGCGCAGCGGCGCGAGCAGTCGGACAAGTACCTCAAGGCGGTCGGCCTCTACGACTTCGCGGACCGCTATCCGAAGGACCTCTCCGGCGGCATGAAGCAGCGCGTGGCCATCGCCCGGACGCTCATCAACAAGCCGAAGCTGGTGTTGATGGACGAGCCGTTCGGCGCCCTCGATCCGCAGACGCGCTGGGGCATGCAGAGCCTGCTGCTGGACATCTCCCGCGAGGAGGACAACACCATCCTCTTCGTGACGCACGACGTCTCGGAGGCGGTCTATCTGGCGGACACCATCTACGTGCTCGCGCCGCGGCCGACGCACATCCTGCACCGCGTGGACGTGCCGTTCTTCGCCACGCGCGACGTGGCGCTCAAGTCGTCCAACGAGTTCCGCAACGTGGAGAAGAAGCTGCTGGACCTCATTTACGCGCCGGCCTCTTAGAATACCTACCAGTGCAACCGCCGCCCAAGCCGCCGCAGAAGGTCAACGACGCCATCCGCGAGACGGCGCGCGACGTCGTGCAGAGCACCATCTTCGAGCGGCGGCCGTACCTGAAGATGGCGTTCGCCAATCCGTACAATCTCTCCCTCCTCATCGGCGGCGTGGCGGCCTCCGTCCTCACCATGAACCCCTTGCCGGCGCTCCTCGCCTGCGGCGGCGAGGCGCTGTGGCTCCTCCACGCGCCGGAGTCGAAGACGCTGCGCCGGCTGCTGTGGGATCCGCGCTTCGAGAAAGTCCGCCTCGCTCTCGAGGCGCAGGAGCGCGCCGAGCGGATGAAGTACCTCCCTCAGAAGGAGAAGGACCGCGTCAATACGCTGGTGGCGAAAGAGTACGAGATCCAGCGGCTGGCCAATGAGAACCCCTCCTTCACCGGCGACCTGCTGCGCAACGAGCTGGTGAAGACGCACAAGCTGGTCGATTCGTTCCTGCAGGTGGCCCTCACCGTCTCCCGCTACAACGACTATCTGCAGACGGTCGACTTCAACGCGCTGGAGAAGGACCGGGAGCGTTACCAGCAGCGCGCCGCCTCGGAGAAGCTGGGCGAGCAGGAGCGGACCCTGGCCCGGAAGAACTTCGAAGTGATCATGAAGCGGGTCGAGAAGCTGCGCGACATCCGGAGCTATCTCAACGTGGCGCGCGCGCAGCTGGACCTGATCGAGAACTCGTTCCAGCTCATCGCCGACCAGATCGTCACCATGCAGTCCCCCGGCGAGCTCTCCGGCCAGCTCGACGACCTGCTGGACGGCGTGGAGTCCATCCAGCAGACGGCCGCGGATACGGAGAAGATGCTCAATGCTTTGGAGGCATGAAGGACAAAAGATGAACGATGAAAGATGAACGAGGAACGGGGTTCTGCCGGCTTTTGTTCATCTTTCATCTTTCATCGTTCATCGTTCGTGAAATATGACGACACCCACCCTACCCCAATGGGCCGACGATCTCCGTAGACGCTACATTCGCGGCGAAGCCTCCATCTTCGTGCTGCACGGCAACGTCTACGACGTCGTCATCGACGGCGACCGCACGCTCACTCTGACCGACTTCCTCGGCAAGGTGCTGCTCAAGGATTCGAAGGACACGGTCGCCGTCTACAACGTCGCCACCGGCGTGCGGTTCCTCAAGCGCGCGAAGGACACCGGCAACCTGGAGGACCTCATCCTGCAGACCGAGAAGCCGCGAGTCCTCGGCGCGCTGGAGCGGATGCTCATCACCGGCTCGAAGGTTGCGGCCATCCTCGAATATGCGGAAGTGATCGCCCCCGCCGGCGATCCGAACTTCCAGAGCGACGGCGACCGCAGTGCGATCGTCAGCCTGCACCGCTGGTCCTTCCTCCCCGAGATCGAGACCGGCGACAACGTCGTCATCCTCATCGCCGAGAACCTGACCGAGCTCGCCCCGAAGCTGGTTTCCAATCCCAAGGTGGCCGTGGTCGACGTCCCCATGCCCGAGCGCGACGCGCGCAAAGCCGCCGCGCGCCTGGCCGACAAGCGGATGTCGGACAAAGACGCCGATCGCTACGCCGAGATCACCGCCGGCCTCAAGACCATCCAGATCCTCTCCATCCTCACCCCGCCCCCGGCGAGCGAGGATGAGGCGCGCGAGCGCGAGTCGTTCATCAAACAGCTGCTCACCGGCCCCGACGCCTCCGAACGGGCGAAGAAGCTGGCCGCGCTCACCTCCGGCATGAACCAGGACGAGATCACCAAGCTGATCGCGCCCGGCTCGCAGCCGGCCGCCGTGCCCGCGTCATCGGACGAAGGCCGGCGGCCGGAGGTCGACGCGCTGATCTCGCGCCGCAAGCGGGAGATCCTGGAGCGGGAGTGCTTCGGCCTGGTGGAGTTCGTCGAGCCGGCGCACGGCTTCGAAGTGGTCGGCGGCATGGACGAGGTGAAGAAGGACCTCAACGTGATCGCGCAGAGCATCCGCGACGGCGAGACCACGCGGGTGCCGATGGGGCTTCTCTTCACCGGCCCGATGGGCACCGGCAAGACCTTCGTGGCCGAGGCTTTTGCGAAGGAGTGCGGGCTGCCGACCATCAAGCTGAAGAACTTCCGCTCCAAGTGGGTCGGCGCGACGGAAGGGAACCTGGAGAAGATCCTCAACGTGATCCGCGCCATCGGGCAGGTGGTGGTCATCATCGACGAGGGCGACCGCGCCTTCGGCAACACGGACGGCGAAGGCGACGGCGGCACCTCGTCGCGCGTCATCGCCCGCATCAAGGAGTTCATGTCGGATACGTCGAACCGCGGGCGCATCCTCTTCCTGGTGATGACGAACCGGCCGGACAAGCTGGACGTCGACCTCAAGCGCGCCGGCCGTCTCGATCGCAAGATCCCCTTTCTCTACTCGCAGACGCCGGAGGAGGTGGAGAACGTGGCCAGGGCGCTGGTGCGCAAGAACAAGATCAGGACGTCGGTCGACTTCGTGTCGATCCGCGACGGCTTCGCCACCAAGCTGGTCGGCTACTCGAACGCGGACGTGGAGGCGGTCATCCTGATGGCGAACGACGACGCCGCGCGCGAAGGAGTGGCGGACGTTTCGGCCGAGCGCTTCACCCGCGCCGCGTCCGACTACTTCCCCAGCCGGGACACGGAGCTGCTCGAGTACATGGAGCTGCTCGCCGTGTTCGAGGCCTCCTCCCGCCGCCTCCTCCCGCCCAAGTACGCCGGGATGACGCCGGAGGAGCTGGACGTGCGCCTGCGGCATCTGCGCGCGCTGGTGGGGGGGAGAAGGTAGTTGCTGGTTGCCAGTTTTCAGTTGTCGGTGGCGGTCTTTCTCTGACAACCGACGACAACCGACAACTGACAACCGATAACTGCCATAAAATTACCGCCACATGTCCCTCCTCGCACAACGCAAAGGCCCCCCCGCTCCCCTCCCCCGGCTGGAAGGCAAAGAAGTGCTGGTCGGCCCCGACCCTTCCATCGCGAAGGTGAAGGGCGTGATGTTCGGCGGACGCAAGCAGTTCCTGCTCGACACGCTCGGCGAGGCCGGCATGCCGGAGCTGCTGGCCGGGCTCACGCCGCGCACCGCGCAGTATGTGAAGACGCCGCTGGCCTCGAGCTGGTGCGAGTTCGAGTCGCTCATCGAGCTCGATCGCGCGATCTACGAGCTGCTCAAGACCCGCTTCCCGAACGTGCTGGCCCTGATCGGCGCCGCCTCGGCGGAGCTGGGCATCGGCCGGGTCTACAAGTCGCTCGACAGCGTCGAGCTGGCCAAGTTCCTGGAGAACAACGCGCTGTTCCACAACCAGTATCAGAAGTTCGGCGTGGTCCGTTTCGAGAAGACGCCGAACGGCGCGCGGATGATCTACACCAAGTATCCGGTCTACAGCCCCATCTTCTGCGCCAGCGCCTTCGGCTTCTTCCTCGAGTCCATCCTCCGCCACGGCGCCACCGATCCGGCCGTCACCGAGACGAAGTGCCAGACGCTGGGCGACCCGAGCTGTACGTACGAGATGAGCTGGCGCTGACCGCGCCAGCGACAAGCAATTCAAGAAGCTGCTCGACGGGATACGGCGTCTACTATCCCGCGCGCTGATCGCGAGGCTCGAGCACGTCCGCCCCCGCCCGCCGGGCGATGAGGCGCTCCAGGAACGCCACGCGGGCGAGGAGCTCGGCCTGGCCGCGCAGCAGCGCCTCGATCTCCATCTCCGCCTTCAGGTTCACCTGGTAATCGTTCTCGGCCAGGAGCTTGTCTTTCGACGACTGGCGGTTCTGGCTCATCATGATGATCGGCGCCTGGAGCGCGGCGAGCGTGGAGAGGCAGAGGTTGAGCAGGATGAACGGGTAGGGATCGAACCGCGAGAGGTTGATGATGTTGATCATCATCCAGACCAGCATCACGCCGCCGAAGAGGAAGATGAACGGCCACGAGCCGCCGAACTTCGCGACCTTGTCCGCGACGCGCTGCCCTATGGTGAGCTTCTCCTCCGCCTCCTCCAGCACGTTGCGCGAGACCTGGCGCGACATCAGCTCGTTCGTCTGGCGCAGGCGCTCGCTCATCTCGGCGATGATGCGCAGCGCGGCGGGCGGGTTCTTGTTCACGAAGTCGACCAGGTCCTTCCGGTCCAGACGGATGATGCGCGAGGCCTTCGCGGCGGTGGCGGTGGCGGAGCGCGGCGCACCGTCGAAGAGCGACAGCTCGCCGAAGTACTGGCCGTTGAAGAGCGCGGCGAGCATCACCTTGCCGCGCCCCTCGCCGTACGAGATCTCCACCGCCCCCTCCTCGATGACGAACATCGAAGAGCCTTCGTCCCCCTGGCAGAAGATGATGTCGCCCTCGGCGTACTCCTTCGAGTCCAGGCGTTTGCTCAGCGACCGCAGATCCTCCTCGGTCAGAGACTCGAAGAGTGGGATGTGGGCGAGCAATTCGGCGTGGCGGCCGTCCATCTGGTCCAAGAGTATCAAAGCGCCTATGGAGAAGCAGGATTCGCCGCGCCAACGGTCGCCGTGGCTTGGCCGGCCGGCGCGGCCGACCGTGCCGGCCCGGCCTAGCCGTGTTCCTCGTCGAGGCGCCGCCCGTGCGCGCCGAGCAGATCGCTGCGGGTGATGATGCCGATCACGCGGCGCGGGTCGTTGCGCTCCACCACGGCCAGCCGGCCGATGTCCTCCCGCACCATGAGGTCCGCCGCCTCGCGCAGCGATGAATCGGGGAACGCCACGGCGGGCGGACGGCGGAGCAGCGCGCCGATGAGCGTCTCCGGCGGCACGCCGAGGAAGTCGCGGCGGGTGACCACGCCGGCCAGATTGCCGTCCGCATCGAGGACGGGGAAGCCCTGATGGGTGGCCACGATGGACAACGCATCGCCCGCCGTGGCATCGGCGCGCAGCGTCACGACCTCGCGCGAGCAGGCGTCGGAGACGTGCAGGCGCTCGAGATAGTCGGCCGCGTATTCGGCCGGCACGCGCACGCCGCGGCGGGCGAGCTTCTCGGTCATGATCGTATTGCGCATCAGGAGCGACGAAACGAGGTAGCCGGCGGTGCAGCCGCCGAGGAGCGGCAGCAGGCCCAGAGGCTGGAGCGTCGTCTCGAAGGCGAAGACCACGGAGGCGAGCAAGGCGCGCGACGCGCCGGCGAACATCGCGGCCATGCCGACCAGCGCGCAGATGCGAGGGTCGATGCCGGAGCCGGGCAGCGAGCGGGCGAGCAGCTCGCCGACGGCGATGCCCGCGCCGCCGCCGATGGTGAACAGCGGCGCGAGCGTGCCGCCGCTGGTTCCGCTGCCGAGGGAGATCGACCAGGAGACGAACTTCATCAGGCAGAGGAAGACGACCGTGGCGCCGACGAGGTGCCCGTCGAGCATCAGCTCGATGTTGTCGTAGCCGACGCCGAGAGTGCGCGGCGCGAAGTAGCCGACCACGCCCACCGCGATGCCGCCCAGGGCCGGCCACCACATCCAGTGAACGGGCAGGTGCTCGAAGAGGTCTTCCACCCAATAGACGGCGCGCGTGACGTAGACCGACAGCCAGCCGACGATGGCCCCGACGAGCGTGTAGCAGGCGAGCGCCGTCTCGGTCGGACGCGCGAGCAGCGGCATCGCGAATGCTGGGGCGACGCCGGTGAAGAAGATGCGCACCGCGGTCGCCGCGGCGCTGGCCAGCGCGACGGGGATGATGGAGCGCGGCCGCAGCTCGAACAGCAACAGCTCGACGGCGAGCAACACCGCGGAGACGGGGCTGCCGAACGTGGCGGCCATCCCCGCCGCGGCGCCGGCGGCGAGCAACACCTTGCGCTCCGCCGCGGTGGTCCGCACCAGCTGCCCGAGCACCGACCCCATCGCGCCGCCGGTGGCGATGATCGGCCCCTCCGCGCCGAACGGGCCGCCGGTGCCGATCGAGATCGCCGCCGAGAGCGGCTTGAGGAAGGTGATGCGGGCCGGGATGCGGCTCTCGTTCATCAGCACCTGCTCCATCGCCTCGGGGATGCCGTGGCCGCGGATGGCCGCCGAGCCCCAGCGCGCCATCGCGCCGACGATCAGGCCGCCGATCACCGGCACCAGGATGACGCCCAGGCCGAGATGGTTGTTCGCGGGCGACGTGAAATCGGCGGAGAGGCGTCCGTAGAACGCGAGGTTGGTGACGAAGCCGATGATGCGGATCAACCCCTGGGCGATGAAGCCGGTGGCGATGGCGAGGAGCACCGACCAGGCGCAGAGGATGACCACGCGGCGGTCGACGGTGGCCCGCTCGATGGGGACGCGCGGATCGGCGGTCATGACTGTTTCGCCTTCCGCTTCTTCGGCTTCCGGGGCTCGTCATCGAAGAGCATCGGCGCGGCGGAGTGGCCGGCGCCCATGGCGTCGAGGATGCGGGCGAACGTGCTCGCGAAGCGCTTCCGCTCCGCGGCGGGGAGCGCCTCGATGATGTCGAGCAGGTGGGCCTGCGGAGCGGGCGGCGCACTGCCGAGGACGGCGCGTCCGGATCGGGTGAGGGTGAGCACGAGGCGGCGCCCATCCTCCTCGGCCCGGCGGCGCTCGATCAGCCCCGCCTCGGCCAGCCGGGTCACCACCACGGAGACGGAGCTCTGGTCCGTGCGCGTCCGCTCGGCGAGGTCGTTGAGGGAGAGCTCCGGCGTCTTGCCCAGCTCATGGAGCACGAAGAGCTGCGCCGCGGAAAGCCCCACCTGCGTTTGCGCCGCTCGGTCGGAAATGCGGAGGAGGCGGACGAGACGCCGCACCGCGTCGAGGATGCGTTGGGAATCGGTCACGAAGAGGATTATATGGGAGGCCAAGCAGTTGTCAGTTTTCGGTTATCAGCAGAAGACCGACAACCGACAACTGACCACTGACAACTACTTCCGCCCCACCACATCCAACACCGTCGGCGCGATCAACAGCGAGGCGGGATCACCCTCGGCTGCGAGCCACGCGTCGCGGATCTCCGAGGCGAGCTGCTCATTGAACGGCGGCAGTTTCGCGTACTGGTCGAGCACGCCCAGGTAGTAGCCGGTCAGCCATTTCCAGACGTCGGAGCCGGGATGGCCGCTCTTGACGGAAGGCGTGATCTCCACTGTCTGCAATCCGACTTCCGAAAAGTAGCGCGGTAATTCCGCCCCGATATTGGCGCGGGCGTCCTGTGTGGCGAAGAATGCGCGGTCGGCGGCTTTGAACGCGTCCCAGGCCGGCGGCAGCGGCACGAGGCAGAAGGTGTCGCGGTAATAGTCCTGGATGGCGATCACGCCGCCCGGCTTCAATGCGCCCATGAGCTTGTGCAAGTGCGCGGCGGGGTCGTGCAGAAAAAGAAAAACCCAGCGGGCGAAGATCAGGTCGTATGTATCGGCGGGGAGCGTCACGTCCTGCAGCTGCTCGGTCCAGATGCGGCCGGCGCTGAAGCCGTCCTGCCTTGTGACTCCTA
>DASYMJ010000045.1:0-16768 GCA_036009105.1 Thermoanaerobaculia bacterium
AGGTAAGCCGGCGTTCATGCGCCGCATCGTGATAGATGATGCGGCGCATGAACGAACGCTCCTCCATCCGCAAACTGGAGCGCGCCTCCCGCCCGCTCGAGCCCGGCCCGCGCGAACGGAAGCGCCTGCGCAAAGCAGTCAACGCCTCCGCCGAGCGCTTCCTGCGCAGCCTCGACACGCGCGAGGCCTACCTCGAGACGAGCGATAAAGGCGCCGGCCTGCTCGCCTCTCCCATCACCGAAGACGGCATCGAGCTCGAGGCCGTGCTCGAGCTGCTGGAGCGGGAAGTCATCCGACCCGGCGGCAATCCCGCCTCCGCCGGCCACCTAGCCTACATCCCCGGCGGCGGCATCTACCACTCCGCCCTGGGCGACTACCTCGCCGCGGTGAGCAACAAATACGCGGGTATCTTCTTCACCGGCCCCGGACCGGTGCGGATGGAGAACATGCTCATCCGCTGGGTGGCCGACCTCCTCGGCTATCCGCCCGCGGCCGGCGGCAACATCGCCTCCGGCGGCAGCATCGCGAACCTTGCCGCCATCGCCACCGCGCGCGACGCGCACGGCCTCAAAGGCGCCGACTTCGCGCGCACCGCGGTCTATCTCACCACCCAGGCCCATCACGCCATCGAAAAGGCGCTGCGCATCGCCGGCCTGGGCGAAGTGCAGCTGCGCTTCGTTCCCATCGACGACCGCTTCCGCATGCGCGCCGATGCGCTCGAAGAAACCATTGTCCGCGATCGTGCCGAAGGGTTGAAGCCGTGGCTGATCATCGCCGCCGCGGGGACCACCGACACGGGCGCGGTCGATCCGCTCGATGCCATCGCGGACATCGCGCAGCGCGAGCGCTGCTGGTTTCACGTCGATGCCGCGTACGGCGGCTTCTTCCTGCTGACGGAGCACGGCCGGAGCGTGCTGCGCGGCATCGAGCGCTCCGACTCCGTGGTCCTCGATCCGCACAAGAGCCTGTTCCTCCCCTGGGGCAGCGGCATGGTCCTGGTCCGCGACGTCCGTCCGCTCGCCGAGACGCACCGCTACTCCGGCAACTACATGCAGGACGCCTTGCGCGAGCCGGGCGAGATCTCGCCGGCCGACGTCTCGCCCGAGCTGACTAAGCCGTTCCGCGCTCTCCGCATGTGGCTCCCCCTCATCCTCCTCGGCACCAAGCCCTTTACCGCCGCGCTGGAGGAGAAGCTGCTGCTGGCCCGCTACTTCCAGGCCGAGATCGTGAAGCGCGGCTTCGAAGTGGGGCCGATGCCGGACCTCACCGTGGTCACCTTTCGCTGGGCGCCGCCGGGCGTCTCGCTGGAGCGCGCGAACCAGGTGAACGAAGCGCTGGTCGATGCGATGCGCCGCGACGGCCGGATCTTCATCTCGTCCACCATGCTCGACGGCCGCTTCACGCTGCGCATGGTGGCGCTCGGCTTCCGCACCCACCGGGCGACGATCGACCTCGCCATGCGGATTCTTTCCGAGGAGCTGGAGAGGATCTTGACGAGGGGAGCGTAGTCCTCATCGCGCATGACGTTCTGCGAGTCAGCAGGCGAACGTTTCTTGCAACCGCCGAGGCGGTGCCTCTCGTGACCCGCTTCGACGGCTCTTCGTTTTCCGGCGCCTCGTCGCCGTCGGCGCCTCGCGTCGTGGTGGTCGGCGCCGGCGCGTTCGGCGGCTGGACGGCGCTGCAGCTGCTCCGCCGCGGCGCGCAGGTCACGCTGCTCGACGCGTGGGGGGCGGGCAATGCGCGCTCCAGCTCCGGCGGCGAGACGCGCGTGATCCGCGCCATCTACGGGCCGGACCGCATCTACACGGAGATGGTGAAGCGCTCCTTCGAGCTGTGGGGCGAGCTCGACGCGGCGAGCGACGATCCGCTGTACGTCGAGACCGGCACGCTCTGGTTTTGCCGCGGGCTTCAAGATCGCCGACGACACGCGCGGCGTTCCGTTCGACCCGACGAGGGGCGACCGCACGCCGACGAAGAAAGGCATCGCCCGCGCACGCCGCATCCTCAGGGAGCGCTTCCCCGAGCTGGCCAAAGCGCCGCTGGTGGAGGCGCAGGTCTGCCAGTACGAGAACTCGCCGGACGGCCACCTCATCATCGATCGCCACCCCGCGATGAAGAACGTCTGGCTCGCCGGCGGCGGCTCCGGCCACGGCTTCAAGCTCTCGCCCGCCGTCGGCGAGATCGTGGCAAACGCGGTCCTCGGCACCGCGGAGATCCCCGCGCAATTCCGCCTGGCCCGCCTGTACGACATGGCGAAGCCGAGGACGCAGTTCGATCGCCGCTCCTAGCGCGCGATCACGTCCGCCGTCGCCCCCACCGCCACCACCCGCCCGCGGTCGAGCACCACGGTCTCCTCCGCCATGGCCGCGAGCTCGGTCGGGTCGTGCGTCACGTAGAGCATCGGCAGCCGGAACTCGTCGCGGATGCGCTGCAGGAAGGCCAGGATGCGCGCGTGCAGCGGCCGGTCGAGACCGGCCAGCGGCTCGTCGAGCAGGAGCAGGCGCGGCGAGGTGACGAGAGCGCGGGCCAGCGCCACGCGTTTCTGCTCGCCGCCCGAAAGCGCCGTCACGCCGCGCTGTAGCAGAGGGCCGAGCTCCAGCACTTCCACCACGCGTTCCACGGACCCCTCACGCGCACCGTAGCGGATGTTGCCGAGCACGCTCATGTGCGGAAAGAGCGCATTCTCCTGCGGCACGTAGCCGATGTGGCGACGGCGCGCCGGCACGTCGTTGAAAAGAACGTCATCGAGTGTGATGCGTCCCGCGTGGGGAGTGCGCAATCCGGCCACCACCTCCAGCAGCGACGTCTTGCCGGCGCCGGACGGACCGAAGATGCCGGTCACGCGGCTGGTCAGCTCCGCCGTGACTTCCAGGTCGAAATGGGCCAGCGCCAGCCGCACGCCGTCGAGCACGAGTCTCATCGCCCCTTCCCTCGCAGCAGCGTTTCGGAGATCCACAGCGCGACGAAGGCGATCACCACCGCGACGCCGAGGAGGCGGTAGGCGTCCGCGTCGTGGCCGAGTTGCACGCGGTCGTAGATGGCCAGGGCGAGCGTCTGCGTCCGGCCGGGGATGTTGCCGGCGACGATGATCGTCGCGCCGAACTCGCCGATGGCGCGCGCGAACGCGAGCACCAGGCCGCCCACGATGCCCCGCCGCGCGAGCGGCAGGGAGATGGTGAAGAAGACGCGAGCGTCGCTTGCGCCGAGGGTCCTGGCCACCTGTTCCAGCCGGAGGTTGACCTCTTCGAAAGCCACGCGGCAGCCGCGCACGAGCAGCGGGAACGACATCACCATCATCGCCGCCACGACGGCGCGCCAGGTGAAGATGACCTCGATGCCGGCGCGGTCCAGCAGGTGGCCGATGCCGCTGCGCCGGCCGAGGAGCTTGAGGAGAATGAGGCCGGTGGCGACGGGCGGCATCACCAGCGGCAGCATCACCAGCGTCTCCACGAGCGACTTCCCCGGCCAGCGATGGCGGGCCAGCAGCCACGCGACGAGCAACGCAAACGGCGCGATGACGAGCGTGCTGAGCGCCGCCACCTCCAGCGTGAACCCGACGATGCGCCACTCGGCCGCGGTCATTTTCCGGTCTTGAAAAGGAAACCGTACTTTTTGAAGAGCTCCTGCGCCGGCGGCGACTGCAGGTAGTCGAGGAACCGCTGCGCGGCCGGCTGCTGCTCCGACTCCGCGACCACCGCCGCCGGATACGAGATGTCCGGCCCCTCCCCTTTCGGCACCTCGTACGCGATGCGCACCGCGCGCGAGATCATCGCGTCGGTCTTGTAAACGATGCCCGTCTCGGCGTTGCCCGATTCGACGGCGGCGAGCGCGGCGCGCACGTTGTCCGTGGGGATGACCTTGTACGTGATCCTGTCCCACACGCGCACCTTGCGCAGGTACTGCTTCGCATAGATGCCGGCCGGCACGGTCTGCGGCTCGGCGACGGCGATGTTGCGGATGCCCGGATCGGCGAGATCGGACGGCGAGGTGATCTTCAGCCTGCTCTCGCCCGGGACGATGATCACCAGCGTGTTGGAGAGGATGCTGCGCCGCGTTTTCTTCACCACCAGGTCGCGCTGCTGGAGCTGATCCATCCTCAGTTCATCCGCCGAGATGAAGAGGTCCGCCGGCGCCCCTTCCTGGATCTGCCGGGCCAGCATGCTCGATGCGCCGAAGTTGAAGAGGATCCCGTCGCCGCTCTGCTTTTCATAGGCCGGGGCGATCTCCTGCAGGACGTCGGTGAGGCTGGCCGCGGCGGAGACGCGCACATTTGCCGCGAAGGCGGAGGCAGGCCAGAGGGCGATGAGGAACAGCAGCGCGATTCGTCTCACGTGGGGTCTCAGCAGAGCACGCCCGATATATTTCGTCAAGTATCTCGGCGCCGCGGCACGCCTTCACGACAAGGTGCGTCCTCCGCCGCTGCCGCGGCGATGGTTGCCTGCCTGACCGGCCCGTGGGACGATCCGCTCCGACGCCATGACGGTGATCCGGAAAGCGGAAGCTCGCGATCTCGAAGCGCTGGGCCGCCTCGGCACGATGCTGATGCGGACGCACTACGACTTCGATCCGCGGCGCTTTCTCGCGCCGGGCGAAGGCTCCAGCCGCGGCTACGCATCCTTCCTCGGCCACGTGCTCGACTCGCCTGACGATTGCGTCTTCGTCGCGGAGCGGGACGGCGCGATCGCCGGCTACGTCTATGTCGCGCTCGAGCCGCTGTCGTGGAAAGAGCTGCGCGGTCCGGCGGGCTTCATTCACGACGTGGCGGTGACGGCGGAGGCGCGGCGGTCCGGCCTCGGCACGGAACTGCTGGAGGTCGCCATCGACTGGCTTCGCCAGCGCGGCGCCCCTCGCGTCATCCTCTGGACGGCGGCCTCCAACGAAGCGGCACAATCGCTGTTCCGCCGCCTCGGCTTTCGCGAAACGATGCGCGAGCTGACCCTGGAGCTGGAATGAGCGCCGCTCCCTCCGGCGCGAAGCGCATGCGCAGCGCGCCCGATTACGGCGACCGTGAATCGCTGCTCGCGCTCGCGCTGTCCCGGCGCGAGGTGCAGGGGCTGGTGCTCGAGTTCGGCGTGCACAAAGGAGCGACGCTGGAGTGGATCGCGGCACGCATCGAGGGGGAGGTTCACGGCTTCGACTCGTTCGAGGGGCTGCCCGAGGACTGGACCGGCTCACGGCGGAAAGGACGGTTCTCGCTGGGAGGCGTGCTGCCGTCCATCACCGCGCCGAACGCGGTGCTGCACAAAGGGCTGTTCGCCGAGACCCTGCCGCGGTTCCTGGCCTCGCATCCCGGACCGGTGGAGCTGGTCCACATCGACTGCGACCTCTACAGCTCGACGCACACCGTGCTGACCGCGCTGCAATCCCGCCTCGCGCCCGGCTCGATCCTGCTGTTCGACGAATACTTCGGCTATCCCGGCTCGGAGCTGCACGAGCACCGCGCCTTCCTCGAGCTGACGCGGCGTTGCGCGCTCGGGTATCAGTACATCGGCTACGCCTCGCGCTGGGGCTCCGCCGCGGTGCGCATCGGCTGAGCGCTCAGCGCAGCAACTTCTGCAGCTCGCCCCACTTTTTCGTGGTCGCTTTCAGCGCGGCGGCTTCCATCTCGCGATAGAGCCGCAGCACCAGCTCGCCGGCCGGCGTGAGCTCCGAGCTGCCCCGCCCCGCGCCGCCCCGATGGACCACTACCAGCGGCTCCCGAAAGCCTTCGTTCATCACCTGCACGAGCTTCCAGGCTCGCATGTAGGACATCCCCAGCGCCGTCGCCGCGTCGCGGATCGTGCCGCGCCTCGCAATCGCTTCCAGCAGGTCGGCTTTGCCGGGCCCGAGCAGGATGGCGCCGCCCTGCATCAGCCGGAGCCGGGGGAGGAGTCGTGCGGATTGCTTTGCGGCCATGCGCGAATGATAGGGTAGGGTTAGTGGACGAGGCCGCTCGGGCAGGCGATGAAAATCCGTCAGGAACAGCTCGATGCGATGCAGCGCGCCATGCCGGCGCAGCGCATGCCGGAGCTCGAGCGCGCGCTCATCGAGCATCTGCGCATTCACTTCCCCGCCGCACTGCATCGGGAGGATGACGCCTCGCTGCTGCGCCGCATCCGCCAGGGCGTGGCCGTGGCGCGGTCGCACGGCCTGGAGCGGCGCGCCTCCTGGGCCCTGCTGATCGATCTGATGGTCGTCCTCGGCGCGGACTTTCTCGAGCGCGGCGACTGCGGCGCTTTGTCGACTACTTCCGCGATGACTTGCGGGTCAACCTGGAGGCCGCGGGCCTGACCTGCCGCTTCATCGACGCTTCGTTCTACCACCCCCAGCACGGCGAGGTGCACTGCAGCACGAACGTCATCCGCCGCCCGCCGGACGTGAACGCATGGGTCCAGCTCCCCGCCGCGCGGTGGTGGGAGTTCGTCCCCTGACGGTCCAAAAGAAAAAGCTTGCTTGTGCTTAGGTGTTGTAGTTAACTACATCACCAGCTTCTGGAACCACGAATGGACCGTGAATGGAACGACAGTCAGCCGATTTACCGCCAGCTTCGCGACCGCGTCGTCGCGATGATCCTCGACGGAGCGCTCAACGAAGGCGATCCGCTGCCGTCCGTGCGCAACGTCGCCGCGGAGTACCGGCTCAATCCGATCACCGTGCTGAAGGCCTACCAGGAGCTGGTGGACGAGCAGCTGGTCGAGACCAGGCGCGGCCGAGGAATGTTCATCCAGCCGGGGGCGCGGGAGCTGCTCCTCGGTGCGGAGCGGAAGAAGTTTCTGGAAGAGCAATGGCCGCGGGTGCAGGCCACCATCCAGCGTCTCGGGCTCACGCCGGAAGAGTTGCTGGCGTCCAAACCTGCGAAAAAGGGGCGCTGAAGCCATGGCCTGCATAGAAGCGCGCGGCCTCCGCAAAGCCTTCGGCGCGACCGTCGCCCTGGACGGCTTCGATCTCCGCGTGGAAGAGGGCCGCATCCTCGGCCTGATCGGCCCCAACGGCGCGGGCAAGACCACCGCCCTCAACGCAATCCTCGGCCTCACTTCTCATCAGGGCGAGCTGAAGGTCCTGGGCCGCGATCCCTGGACCGAGCGCGATCAGCTCATGCGCGATGTTTCGTTCATCGCGGACGTCGCCGTGCTGCCGCGCTGGATGCGCGTGTGGCAGGCGCTCGATTACGTCGCCGGCGTGCATCCCCGTTTCCGCCGCGAGAAGGCGGAAGCGTTTCTGGCGAAGACCTCGATCAAGCGCGGCAGCAAAGTGCGGGAGCTGTCCAAGGGGATGGTGGCCCAGCTCCATCTCGCCCTGGTCATGGCCATCGACGCGAAGCTGCTGATCCTCGACGAGCCGACCCTCGGCCTCGACATTCTCTATCGCAAGCAGTTCTACGACTCGCTGCTCAACGACTACTTCGACCGCAGCCGCACCATCGTGGTGACCACCCATCAGGTGGAAGAGATTCAGGACGTCCTCACCGACCTGATGTTCATCAGCCGGGGCCGCATCGTCCTCGACTGCAGCATGGAGCAGTTCGAGGCGCGCTACCGCGAAGTGATGGTGCTGCCGGACAACCTCGCCGCCGCCCGCGCGCTCGCGCCGATCCACGAGCGGCAGGTGTTCGGCCGCGGCATCCTGCTGTTCGACGGCGTCGATCGCGAACAGCTCGCCGCATTGGGTGACGTGCGCACGCCGAGCATCGCCGACCTTTTCGTCGCCGTGATGGGAGCAACTCGATGAGTACCGAATGGCAGGAGCTTCCCACGCGGCCGATGTACTGGTCGGTGCGGCGCGAGTTGTGGGAGAACCGCTCGATCTACCTGGCGCCGCTCGTCGTGGCCGCGATCGCGCTGTTCGCCTCGTCGATCAATACGCTGGCCAGCCTGCCGCGGAAGATGCGGCTGCTCTCCGCGCTCGATCCGGCGAAGCAGAGCCATGCCGTCGTGCAGCCGTTCAGCATGGTTGCGTCGGTGATCCTGCTGACCGGGTTCCTCGTCGCGGTTTTCTATTGTCTGGAGGCGCTGCAGAGCGAGCGGCGCGACCGCAGCATCCTCTTCTGGAAGTCGCTGCCGGTCTCCGATCGCACCACCGTGCTCTCCAAGGCGAGCATCCCGTTCGCCGTCATCCCGCTGCTCTGCTTCGCCATCGCCCTTGCCGTGCAGATCATTCTGCTGATGCTGAGCACCGTGGTGATGGCGGGCAGCGGTCTCAACCCGGCCATGCTGTGGGCGCGCCTGCCGCTGATCCAGATGACGCTGGTGATGTTCTACGGCCTGCTCGTGCACGTGCTCTGGTTCGCGCCGATCTACGGCTGGCTGCTGCTGCTTTCCGCCTGGACGCGGCGCATGACGTTCCTGTGGGCGGTGCTCCCGTTCGCCGCCATCCTCATCGTGGAGAGGATCGCGCTCGGCACTTCGCATTTCGCTTCCCTGCTGCGGTACCGGCTGATGGGTGCCATGACGGAGGCGTTCGCCGTCGACGCCTCCAGGGCGCCGGTCACCGCGCTTTCCCAACTCGACCCATTGAGGTTTCTGACCAGTTCCGGTCTCTGGATCGGGCTGTTGCTGGCGGCGGGATGCCTCGCTGCCGCGGTGCGGCTGCGCCGCAAACGCGAACCGATCTGAAGGAGAACCACCCATGCCCGTCTCGCCGTTAGTGATCATTCATATCTGCGCCGCCGTGGTCGGCTTGCTGTCCGGCTACCTCTCGATGCTGCTTCGCAAAGGCTCCGGCCTGCACCAGGCGGCGGGGAACGTGTTCTTCGTCTCCATGCTCATCATGTCTTCGACCGCCGCGTACATCGCGACGTTCCTCCACCCGATCCGCATCAACATCGTGGCCAGCCTGCTCACGTTCTACCTGGTTTCGACCGCCTGGTGGGCCGCCCGCCACAGAGACGGGCGAACCGGCTCCTTCGATGTGGGCGCACTTTTCTTTGTGTGCGCCGTCACCCTGGGCGCGCTGACGTTCGGCTTCCAGGCCGCGAGCAGCCCGAACGGGACGCTCGACCGCATGCCCGCCTTCATGTACTTCGTCTTCGGCACCGTCGCCCTGCTTCATGTGGTGTCGGACGTCCGTCTGCTCGTTCGCCGCGGCGTCACCGGCACAGGCCGCATCGTCCGCCATCTCTCGCGCATGTGCCTCGCTCTCCTCATCGCCACGATGTCTTTTTATCCGGGCCAGGCAAAGCTCTTCTCCCGGGCGGTGCGCGAAACGAACCTGCTCTTCATCCCGCACGTGCTGCTCATCGGCTCGCTGCTCTTCTGGCTGGTGCGGATGCGGTCGCGCAAGCGCCGGCCGTTGGAGATGACGCCGCTGGCCCAGGTCGGCGCGTCGTGATGGTCAGCGCGTCATGACGTCGATCGCGGATCGCCATTGCCGAGCGTCTTCAGCCACCGCAGGTGCGCGAGAAACGCTCCGCTGATCGTCCTGTTCTCCCGATAGGGCAGCCCGAACTCCTCGGCCGTCGACTTCACGAGCGAGGTCAGCGCCGAATAGTGGACGTGGCAGATCGTCGGGAACATGTGGTGGATGATGTGGAGATTGAGCCCGCCGAGGATCCAGATCGTGAACGGGTGGCCGCGTGCGTAGTCGGACGTGGTGTCGAAAATGTGCTGGATGTAGTCGTTCGAAATGCGGCCCTCCCCGTCCGCCTCCGGGTACGCCGCGTTCTCGTTGAAGTGGTTCGGCTGGAAAATCAGGGCGAGGATGAACCCCAGGATGAGGTGCATCACGACGAAGCCGGCGATGATCGAGTACCACGGGACGTCGAGGTAGAGCAGCGGGATGACCAGGACGTACGTGAGGTAGAACGCCTTCCCGGCGAAGAGAATCACGAGCTCGTGCAGCGGATGCTTGACGATGTCGCGGTTGCCGAAACGCCTGCAGGCCAGCCAGCGGAAGTCCTTCGTCAGCGTCCAGTCGAGGGTGGAGAGGCTGTAGATGAAGGACGCGTAGAGATGCTGATAGCGGTGGATGGGACGCCGCTCGTCGTGCGGCGAAAATCTGAAGATGCGGCCGGAGATGAGCGTCGTATCGGCGCCGCGGATGTTGACGAAGGAATGGTGCGCGCTGTTGTGCAGCAGCCGCCACATGTACGAGCTGGCGCCGACGAGATCGAAGACGCAGGCAAAGATCCGGTTGACCGTCCTGCTCTTCGAGTAGGCGCCGTGATTCGCGTCGTGCGCGATGTTGAACGCCATGTGCAGTTGCGCGAAACCGTGGACGACGTAGACGCCGACGATGGAGAGCGCCGAGAAATGCCCGGTCATCATCCAGACCCAGGTGACGATCCACAACGCGAACCCGAGGACCGTCTTGGAGACCATCTCCAGATTCGCGTGCCGGGAGAGGCCGCGCCCGTCAAAGTACGCGTCGACCCGCTCCCCCAGCGCCCTGCTGAAATCGAGCGACACGATGCCGTGCTCGTACTTGAAGCGCCTGGTCTCGTTCGTGGGTGCATCCATGACGGGGGGGCAGCGTGGGTCAGGACGGAAAAATCGTTGGTGGAGGCGGCGGGAGTCGAACCCGCGTCCGGAAACAGTGGCAGCCTGGCTCCTACATGCTTAGCTCTCCGTTTTTTCTCGTCCTCGTCCAGCCCGGAGGGCGGGGAACGAGCGAGGACCAGCCTCTGAATTGTCGGGTCGCGCGGCGAGGCGACACGCGCGTCCGTAGCTCACTTCATGGCACTCGGTCCGTCTGGCGTGAGCAACCAGCCGGCGAGCGTCGCGGGCCTAATTAGGCCGCGAGTGCGAGATCGCTGTTGTTCGCAGCTACTCAGTTTGATCGGATTTACGAGTCAATCAGCTCGGCATGCAACCACGACCCCGACATATCCCCGTCGAAGCCGGTGCGCCCCCAGATTTTCAACGAACTGCATCCGAAAACGCCTCCCACACTGTCAGAATTTCGTGCATGCTGCCTGACCGCAAAGACATCCGCCTCCTCATCCAGCGCGCCTTCGACGAAGACCTCCCCGACATCACCAGCGAAGCCATCTTCGACCCGGCCGACCGCGGCACCGCCTCCTTCCTCATCAAAGCGAGCGGCGTCCTGGCCGGCCTGGACTTCGCCGAAGAGGTCTTCCGGATGCTCGATCCAACCGCGGAGCTGGAGCGAAAAGCGAACGATGGCGACCGCGTCGAGCCCGGCATGATCGTCGCCACGGTAAAGGCGAGCGTCATCGCGCTCCTCTCCGGCGAGCGGACCGCCCTCAACCTGATGCAGCGCGCCTCGGGCATCGCCACCGCCACCCGGCGCTACGTCGACGCCGTCGCGGGGACGCGTGCCCGCATCTACGACACGCGCAAGACGGCGCCGGGCCTCAGATTGCTCGATAAGTACGCCGTCGCGGCCGGCGGCGGCGAGAACCACCGCATCGGCCTCCACGACATGTTCCTCATCAAGAACAACCACGTCGACCGGGCCGGCTCCATCACCGCCGCGGTCGAGCGCATCCGCAGCCGCGGGTTGCCCCAGAAGGTCATGATCGAGGTGCGCAACGCGGCCGAGCTGGACGAGGCGCTGCGGCTCGAGCCCGACTTCATCCTCCTCGACAACATGACGCCCGACCAGCTGCGCGCCTCCGTCGAGCGGACCAACGGCGCGGTCGAGCTGGAAGCCTCGGGCGGCATCACGCTGGAGAACGTGCGAGCCGTCGCCGAGACGGGCGTCGACCGCATCTCCATCGGAGCGCTGACTCATTCCGTCACCGCGCTGGACATCTCCCTGCGCATCGCCGGGTAGCGGCATGCTCTTTGCGGCAGACGCGGCCGATGCCACGTCCATTCACCATCGCCATCGTCGATGACGACGCGGCCATCCGCCGCCTCGTCCGCCTCTTCCTCAAGCGCGCCGGCTACGACACGCTGGAGTGCACCACCGGCGGCGAGGCGCGCGCCCAGCTCAAGTCGGCCGACTGGGACCTGGCCATCCTCGACCGGCGCCTCCCCGATCTGGACGGCGTGGTGCTGGCCAACGAGCTGAAGTCGACCCCTGCTCTCCGCGCCCGGTACATCATCATGCTCACCGGCGAAGACGAGCAGGAGGACAAGGTCGAGGGCCTCGAGCTCGGTGCCGACGACTACATCACCAAGCCGTTCCAATATCCGGAGCTGCTGGCGCGCATCCGGGCCGGCAAGCGGATCGTCGACCTGCAGACGGAGTTGATCGAGGCCAACAAGCGGCTGGAGCTGCTCTCCATCACCGACGGCCTGACCAAGCTCTACAACCACCGCTACTTCCAGGACGAGCTGGCCCGCGCCTTCGACGAGTCGCAGCGCTACCAGCGGCCGCTCTCGCTGGCCATCATCGACATCGATTTCTTCAAGAAGGTGAACGACACCTACGGCCACGCGGTGGGCGACGAAGTGCTGCGCCAGGTCTCCGCGCTCTTCCGCGATTCCATCCGCAGCACCGACCTCGCGGCGCGCTACGGCGGGGAGGAATTCGCGGTGATGATGCCGGAGACGGAGCTGACCGACGCGATCGCTTTCGCGGAGAAGATCCGCCAGCTGATCGAGGGTACGCCGATGCAGACCCAGGGCGGCGAGCTGCGCGCCACGGTCAGCGTCGGCGTCTCCAGCGTCCCGCACTCGCGCATCCACTACGCGAAGGAGATGGTCGTCGCCGCCGACAAGGCGCTGTACCGGGCCAAGAAGGGCGGCCGCAACCAGGTGCAGGCCGAGAAGCGGCGGGACGTGAGCCGGCCGACCCGCAAGGAGCCGCCAGCCGCGTGACGACTCCTAGGCCAGCTCCTTGATCGAGCGCTCCACCTCGCCGCGCAGGTTGATGACGTGCTGCTGCAGGCGGGCTTCGATGCCGTCATCGGCCTCGCCCTTCACGATCCGCTCGGCGGCCTTCTCGATCTCCGCCGACTCGGAGGAGATGCGCGCGTAGCCGTAGCTGCCGCCGGCGCCTTTGAGCTGATGGGCGAGATAGGCCAGGCGGTCCAGCGCTTCGCTGTTGCGCTCCCCGGCCAGCGCCCCTTCGATCTCGCGCACCTTCTCCTCCGCCTCGGCGAGGAACTCCCGTTTCAGTTCATCCAGTTCGTAGTCCACTCTCGGTCCCGCCGGGCAGTTTGCACGCCGTATGCCGGTTGGCGGGCTGTGCGATGATTCGGGACGAATGTCGTCCGAAGTCCTCGTCGTTCCGCGCGCCGAGTTCTCGGTCGAGGAGCCGTGGGTGGTGCCGCCGGTCTGCGAGCCGGCCCGACTGCGCCGGGCCACGGACGGCAGCGCGCCGCGGCTGGCCACCTGCGTCGCCGCCTACTCCGATGCCGGCTGGCTGACCTTCGTCTTCTCCGCCACCGACGACCTCATCGTGGCCACCTACCGCAGCCACGACGATCCGCTGTACATGGAGGACGTGGTGGAGGTCTTCCTCGCCCCGGAGCGGCTCACCCGTTACTTCGAGCTCGAGGTCAGCCCGGCCGGGACGACGTTCGACACGCGCATCGACTCGCCGGACGGCGATCGCCGGACCATGCGCGCCGACCACGGCTGGAACTGCGCCGGCCTCTTCGCCGCTGTGCGGACGATGACGGAGTCGAGCGGCGTGAAGACCGTCGACACGGTCATCCGGCTCCCCTTCGCCTCGCTGGGGCGGGAGCGGCCGGAACCGAACGAAACCTGGCGCGCGAATTTTTTCCGGATCGACAGGCATCCGTCAGAAGGCGACGAGTTTACGGCCTGGCAGCCGACGTTGCGCACGCCTCCCGATTTCCACGTACCGGCAGCGTTCGGCATCCTCCGTTTCGAGCGGTGAAACAGCCGGGTTGCCGAGGCACAACTCCTTACGGCACATGGAATTCATTTGACATTTTCTGATTTGTAATCAGCGTCGTTCGCGTCCAAGCGTAGAGTAGCCGTCGGCCAAAGAGGAACCCCGTCTCCGCATGCAATCCCGTGTCATCAAATTCACTGCCGTACTGCTTTTGTCCGCCGCCGCGCTCTACGCCGCCGACGAAACGAAGAAGTGCAACGCGACCGCCCGCGAGTGCGAACAGCAGATCCGGCGCATGTTGTCCGGACGCCGGTATCTCGGCATCTCGGTGGTGGAGCTCAAGCCCGGCCTGGTGATCAAGTCGATCGTTCCGGACGGTCCAGCGTCGCACGCCGACCTGAAGGAAGGCGACCGCATCATCGCCATCAACGGCCGGAACATGAACGAGGCGACCGCGCGCGAGTTCAAGCAGACCCTCGCCGATGCGAGAGAGACCGGCACGCTCTGGATCATCGTCCAGCGGCGCGGCAATTTCCGGAGAGTGGAAACGCGGATGGAGCCGTATACGAAGGGGCAGATCGACAAGATCGTGGCGGCGCACCTGGCCCAGAGCCACGCCGCCATCGCCGGCGCAACCGTGAAGTAGCGCCTGCACCCTAACTTCCGGGCGGCACGTAGCATCTGAGCAGTACCGGCAGCATCCCTTGGCCATGTTCGAGCGATTCCTGGCGCGGTTGCGATCCCTCTCCGATCACGGAGAGCGGACCGACCACGCCTCCATCCTGGTCCCCCTCCTCATCATCGCCCTCGGCCTGGGCGTCCTCGCCTGGCGCTCGTACTTCCTCTCCATCCGTTTCGAAGGGGGGGCGACCGCCCTGGCCCAGCAGTATGCGAGCTACGCGGCGGACATCACCGCCGGCCGCGTGGACAGCGCGGTGGCCGGCGAGTTCTTCCGCGTCTACGACGAGTGGCAGCAGGTCGAGCGGCGGTCGGCGAACCCGAACACGGCCGCGTTCCGCGAATGGCTGAACCGCCACGAGTGGATCGTCAACGCCATCTACATCCCGGACGACGATCCGGCGAACTCCATCTTCGTCAGCGAGATCGGGCAGGAAGTAAAGCCGGGCGACGGCCTGCTCACCCGCGAGTTCTATACCTCCAGCGGCATCGTCCGCTACACGTACGATCCGCAGCGCCTGCTGGCCCGCGTGCAGGCCGTGGTCAAGAACCAGCCGCTCGGCTCGAAGGACGCGGTGCAGACGCGCGCCGACATCACCCTCACCCGCGAGGCCGCCAGGCGGCAGCTCGTGCAACTGCCGGACGCCGTCTCTTTCAGCTCGCCGCTCGCGGCGCCGCTCAACGCGTACGGCATCCGGGCCGTGGTCAAGCTCTCCTACGTCGGCACCGGCTGGGAGAACCAGCGCATCATCTCCCTGCTCCTCAGCGCCTTCGCGCTCCTCCTCACCTTCCTGGGCGCCTTCCTCGCTTTCCGCGGCGTGCGGAAGGAGAGCGAGACGATGAAGCTGCGCGGCGCGCTGATCGCGAACGTCTCGCACGAGCTGCGCACGCCGCTCTCCATGATCCGCCTCGGCGCGGAGACGCTCAAGCGCGGCGCGAAGCTCAAGCCGAAGGAGCGGGACGAGATCGAGGACCAGATCCTGCGCGAGGTGCTGCACCTGTCCCACCTCGTGGAGAACGTGCTCGACGTCGCCCGCCTGCAGCACAAGCAGGAGAGGGCGATGGCCTTCACGCCGGTCCATCCGCGCGAGCTGGTCACGACGCTCGTCTCCACGTACGAGTCGTGGATCCGCAGCAAGGGCTTCACCGTCTCGCTGGAGATCGACGATGCGGTGGGCGAGCAGATGTGGGACCGCGAGGCGGTCTCCCGCGCCCTGCTCAACCTGATCGACAACGCCATCAAGTACTCGGCTGATGAGAAAAAGCTCGAGGTCGTCCTCGCCCAGTCGCCGAAGGACATCATTCTGGAAGTGCGCGATCACGGCATCGGCATCGTGGCGAAGGACCTGGCCCGCATCTTCGATCCCTACTTCCGCGCGCAGTTCTCCGACACGCAGACGCGCCGCGGCGCCGGCCTGGGGTTGACCCTCGTGCAGCAGATCGCGTCCGCCCATGGCGGACGGGTCGAAGTGGAGTCCGAGCCGGGCGTCGGATCGACGTTCCGCATCCTCTTTCCCCGCCTCACCGCGGCAGAACCGAGACCCGTCACCAACCTGGTACATGCCCCCGGGGCGTTTTAGGAAACTCTTCGTAGCATCGTTCGTAAGAGACCGCACAGGGAGAATGACTGCATGACGAAAATCCTGATCGTTGAGGACGAGGCGGGGCTTCGCCAGGGTCTGGAGATCAACCTCCGGCACGAGAACTATGAAACCGTGACTGCCGGCGACGGCGACGAGGCCATCCGCCTCTTCCACGCCGAGAGTCCCGACCTGGTGCTGCTCGACCTCATGCTCCCGAAGAAGAGTGGCTTCGAGGTACTGGACCACATCCGCAAGCTGTCCAAGGTGCCGGTCATCCTGCTGACGGCGCGCGGCCAGGAGACGGACAAGGTGCGCGGCCTGCGCGGCGGCGCGGACGACTACGTCACCAAGCCTTTCGGCGTGCAGGAGCTCTTCGCCCGCATCGACGCCGTGATGCGCCGCAGCGACGTCGCCGCCTCCACCAAGACCGTCTGCGAGGACCACCTCATCCGCCTCGATCCGTCCACCCGCGAGGCGAGCGCGAACAACCAGAAGCTCAAGCTCTCGCCGAAGGAGTTCGACCTCCTGATGTACCTCTTCAAGAACAAGGAACGGGTCGTACCGCGCGATGAGCTGCTCTCCCGGGTGTGGAACTACCGGGTCGATCTGAACCTCAACTCGCGCACCGTCGACACGCACGTGACGCGCCTCCGCCGCAAGCTGCAGAAGGCGGTGGGCACCGACGCCGCCGTGATCGTGGCCGTGGCCAAGATCGGGTACCGGTATCTGGGTCAGGCGAGTGCCTGAGTAGCGATCGGCGATCAGCGATCAGGAGAACCGGATCACCGCCCGTCCTCCTGATGGCCGATCGCTGACCG
>DASYMJ010000046.1:0-11819 GCA_036009105.1 Thermoanaerobaculia bacterium
AGAACCTCGGACGCGCCTCCATCGAATACGCCGATCTGCGCTTCGCCGATCGCATCGTCGTCAAGCCGAAGGGAATCCTTCGTACCGCCCAGGACACCACGACGCAAGGAGTCAGGAATGCCCAGGACTGAAGAGAAGTACATCGTCGCGCTCGACATCGGTACGTCGAAGGTGTGCGTGCTGGTCGGCGAGATCAACGACCGCAACCAGCTGGAGATCATCGGCAAAGGCACCTCGCCCATGAAAGGGACGCGGCGGGGCAACATCATCAACCTCGACCAGGCCATCGACGCGGTGAAGAAAGCCGTCGATGAGGCCGAGGTCATGGCCGGGCTGCAGATCGAGTCGGTGTTCGTCGGCATCGCCGGCGATCACATCCGCTCCGTCAACTCGCGCGGCGTGGTCTCGGTGATGGGCAAGCACAAGGAGATCGCCCGGGAGGACATCGACCGGGTGATCGAGGCCTCCAAGTCGATCAACATCCCGGGCGAGCTGGAGCTGCTGCACGTCATTCCCCGCGAGTTCGTGGTGGACGGGCAGGACGGCATCCACGACCCGCAGGGGATGACGGCCGGCCGCCTCGAGGCGAACGTGCACATCGTCACCGGCGCCCGGACGCACAACCAGAACGTGCTGACCTGCGTGAACAAGGCTGGCATCGCCGTGACCGAGCTCGTGCTGGAGCAGCTCGCCGCGGCCGAGGCGGTGCTCACGCAGGATGAGCGGGAGATGGGCGTGCTGCTGATGGACATCGGAGCCGGCACCACCGACTACGCCGTCTTCCTGGAAGGGAACGTCGTGCACACGAACGTGCTGCCGGTCGGCGCGGGGCACTTCACGAGCGACATCAGCGTCGTGCTGCGCACGCCGATGGAAGACGCGGAGCGCATCAAGAAGCGCTACGGCTGCGCCCTCGGCTCGCTGGTCACGGAGGACGATCCGATCGAGGTGCCCACCGTGGGCGGCCGCGCGCCGAAGATCCTCTCCCGTCACGAGCTGACCAACATCCTCGAGCCGCGCGCGGCGGAGATCGCCAAACTGGTCTACCGCGACCTGGAGAAAGTCGGGCTGGAGAAGGAAATGCGCTCCGGCGTGGTCCTGGTGGGCGGCGGCGCGGAGATGGACGGCATGGTGGAGATGGTGGAGCAGGTCTTCGACCAGCAGGCGCGCAAGGGCGTGCCGCGCGGGGTGGGCGGCCTCTCCGACACGGTGAGCGGACCGGAGTGGGCGGCGGCCACGGGGCTGCTGCTGTGGGGGTTCAGGAATCGGGCGAAGGTGCGCAAGCAGCCGGTGAAGGGCTTCGCCAAAGTGGCGCAGTCGGTCCGGCAGTGGTTCGCCACTTCCTGAAAATTGGTTTGAAATGCAGTATCTAAATGCGTAAGATTCCGGGAGACGGTAAATGATTACTTTCGACGAAAAAGCTGGCGACGCGCGGTTGGGCGTCATGCTCGATGAGCTGGAGCTCGGTGCCAGGATCAAAGTCGTCGGGGTGGGCGGGGGCGGAGGCAATGCCGTCAACCGAATGATCCAGGCGGGCATCAAGGGCGTCGAGTTCATCGTCGCCAACACCGACGTCCAGGCCATGCGCAACGCGCTCGCTCCGGTCAAGCTGCAGATCGGGGCGAAGCTCACCAAGGGCCTCGGCGCCGGCGCGAACCCCGACATCGGCAAACAGGCCGCGCTGGAAGACACCGACCGCATCATCGAGGCGCTCTCCGGCGCCGACATGATCTTCATCACCACCGGCATGGGCGGCGGCACCGGCACCGGCGCCGCGCCGATCATCGCCTCGCTCGCCGCGGAGCTCGGCGCCCTCACGGTCGCCGTGGTGACCAAGCCGTTCGGTTTCGAGGGGAAGCGCCGCCGCGTGCAGGCCGAGCAGGGCATCCGCGCCCTGCGGGACACGGTCGACACGCTGATCACGATCCCCAACGAGCGGCTGCTCAACTTCGTGGAGCGCGCCACCTCGCTGTCCGAGGCTTTCAAGATCGCGGATGACATCCTGCGCCAGGCGGTGCAGGGCATCTCCGACCTCATCACCGTGCCGGGCGAGATCAACCTCGACTTCGCCGACGTGAAGACGATCATGCACGGCATGGGCATGGCCCTGATGGGCACCGGCATCTCCTCCGGCGAGCATCGCGCCGTGGAGGCCGCGCAGCGCGCGATCTCCTCCCCGCTGCTGGAGGAGGCCTCGATCGAAGGGGCCAAGGGCGTGCTGATCAACGTCACCGGCGGCCCGGACATGACGCTCTTCGAAGTGCACGAGGCGGCGTCGATCATCCAGGAGGCGGCGGACGAAGAGGCGAACATCATCTTCGGCACGGTCATCGATCCGCGGATGAAGGACGAGGTGAAGGTCACGGTCATCGCCACCGGCTTCGACTCGGCCACCAAGGGCTTCCTCAACACGCGCGGCGAGCAGCTTTCGTCGTCGTCCTCGCCGGCGGCGCGCCAGGCGGCCGCCGAGCGCAACGCTTCGCCGTACCGGCCGTTCGCGCCGCGGGAGATCGCCGCGCAGCACGAAGAGCCCGCCGCCCCGCCGCAGGTGGGAGCGGAGGGGGAGATTTACGACCCGCCCTTTTTTCGCAAAGGATTCTCCCGGCCGGACGGCTCGGGAGGCTTCGGGCCGATGGCGTCGAACGATTTCGGCAATGACCTCGATATTCCGACGGTGATCCGCAACCTGAGCGACTAAACAGCTGCTCCAAAGGCGCATCCCTGCTGTGCGCCGGCGGTCGAGGGGAGAGGGCCCCGCGACCACTGCTCCACCGGGGGGCACGGTTCTTCCGCCGTGCCCCCTTTTTTGTTGTCGGTTGTCAGTTGTCGGTAGGCGGTTCTTACTGACAACCGATAACCGACAACTGCGCACAAAACGAGAGGGCCGACCTCGCGGCCGGCCCTCGCAACAATCAGAGCGTGCGGATTACTGCTGCTTCTTCTCCAGCTGCTCCACCTTGGCGGCGAGCTGGTCGATGGTCTTCTGCTGGTCCTGGACGACTTTGGTCAGGACGGCCACGATGTCCATCGAGCTGAGGCCCTTGCGGCCTTCCGTGGCGACGAGGTCCGGCACGTCCTCGGCGATGAAGCCGACGTGGGTGTTGCCCGGCTCCGCCTTATAGCGGAAGGTCACCGGGTTGAGCTGCTTGAGCGTCTCTTCCGCGGCGTTCGCGTCGAGGTCGCAGATGTCGTCCTTCAGGTCGCGGCTGGACGCGTTCGTCCAGACGCCGCCGGCGGAGAGCGTGGCACCGTTGGCGTGATGGATCGGGCTGGTCGGGCTGGTCTGGCCCCCCAGGCCGATGTTGCCGTTGGAGGAGGAGATGAAGACGCGGTTCGCTTCCGAGCCGGTCGCGAAGTCGCTGATGCGGTAGTCCTTCGAGCCGTGCAGGCCGGTGCGCCAGTCAGCGCCGCCGGACTCGGCGCTCATCGCTTCGAAGTACGAGAAGCGCGGGCTGGTCGTGCCGTTGCCGGAGTTCGCGCGGAGGATGGCGATGCCGGCGGTATTGTCGGCGTTGACGCGGATGATGGTGGCCGCGGTGCCGGTGCTCTCGACGTCGAGCAGGGTGTCCGGCGAGGCGGTGCCGATGCCGACGTTACCGGAGGCGGCGATGTCGACCGAGCTGGTCGGCGCGCCGGGCCGGATGCGCAGCGGGAGGCGGGAGCCGCCCGTCACGTCGCGCACGAACCAGTTGGCCTCGTTCGCGCCGATGTCCCAGGTCTGGGCCGTGAAGCCGCCGGCGCTGGTCTGCTCCTGGCGGATGGCCGGCGTGTTGCTGGTGGAGATGTGCACGTCGAGCACGGGAGTGGAAGTGCGCAGGCCGAGGCGGCCGGTGCTGTCCACGAAGACGGAGTTCGTCGGCGCGCCCGCCGTGATCGTGAACGGCACCTTCGAGCCGGTGATGTCTTCGATGGAGAACTTGCTGGCGCCGCCGCTGGCCGAGTCGTTCGCCGTCAGCTGCCAGTCGTTCGCGGCAAACCCGGTCGAGGTCGAGGTGTCGTCGAACTTGATGCGGGTGTTGTTCTCTTTGAGACGGATGGTGTCGAAGCCGAACGACTCGTTGTTCACGCAGTCGAGGCCGACGCAGGCGCTGCCCTGAACGATGAGGTCATCGGGGATGACCTGGTCATTCGCCTTCGGGATGAGGCGCATCACGCTGTCGTTCTGCGTCGTGTTGCCGGACTTCGCCGTCGCCGCCGACTTCAGACCGCCGGCGCCTTTGCCCTCGGTTAGATCCGGCGAGACGAACGTGCCGCCCGACACGCTGAAGCTGCCGGACTGGGTGAGCGCGAACTGCATGCCCGCATCGCGGAGGAGCTTGCGGGCCGCGGCGTCATTGCCCGCCTCGCGCGCCTTCGCCAGCTGGGCCTTGAAGGCCGCCGAGACCTTGCGCGCAACGCGCAGCTCGTAGGTGTACGAGCCATCGCCGGACAGGCCGCGCGCGCTGAGCGAGGGGTTGCTGCCGGCCTTGAATTCCTGAGTGCTCACTTCGCCATCCGGGTCGGTGACCACGAGCAGGAGCGACTCGTTGTCCACGATGGGCGACCATTGGATGAGCGAGCTGCTCACGGACATCTTCGCGACCGTTTCCGGCGCCTTCTGCGCGAAACCGAGCGTGGGGACGAGAATCAGGGCGAGGACTGCGACGATCAACCGGGGATTGGGTCTCCGAACGTAACGCATGCGTTCCTCCTCTTGTGGCGCCGCCGTCGGGAAACGGCGAACATCCGTTGTGGGTGTTGGGGTAAGCGGGACTGGACCAATATAGGCACTGCGGCCCGGAAAAGCTACGAGTTACCATTCGTGTGGGTGTTGCGCCGTCTCTTCCGTCGTCTTTTCCCTCGGCAAACGCACGAGTTACTCGATTCGCCTCTCCAGCGGACCGCCGCCGATGAGGGCAGCGAGCTACGGTACGTAGAGATGGTGCAGCCGGATGGCCATCCGTTTCTCCGGCAGCGCTACGCCGAGGGGATCCGCTGGCGGCAGGTCTTGCGGGCTTATCTCCCGCCCCCCGCCCGCCTCCTCGACCTCGGCGCCGGCAACGGCGCCATCGAGCTGGCCATGCAGGCCGGCGGCTACTCGGTGGTGAGCGTCGACGCCGGCTGGAACGACGACGCCCGCCGCCTCGCCGTCCGCCGCGTGGTGGCCGACGCCGCCGCCCTCCCCTTCCGCCCCGCCGTGTTCGACGCTTTGCTCCTGCTCGAAACGGTGGAGCACTTGCCGGACGTGCGCGCCGCCGCCCGCGAGTGCGCGCGCGTGCTGCGCGCCGCGGCGCCCGCGCTGGTGACCACGCCGCCCCGCTGGCGCTACGCCCTGCGCGCCGACCCGCACTTCGCCATCCGCTTCCTGCTGTTGCTGCCTGCCCGTTTGCAGCGGGCGGTCGCCGCACGGCGCGGCTTCGCCGGTCCGCATCACCATGTCGATCGCATCTACGGCTCGGTGCCGCAGCTCGCGCGCTCCTTCGCGCCATTCGCGGTGCAGGAGGTGCTGTCGCGATCGAGATTGCCGAAGCGGTGGTTCTGGGATGCGGTGGTGCTGCGGCGCCGCTAGGCGTGCCGGCTCACTCCCATTCGATCGTGCTCGGCGGCTTGGAGGACACGTCGTACACGACGCGGTTGATGCCGCGCACCTCGTTCACGATGCGGCGGCTGATGCGGTCGAGCAGGTCGTGCGGCATGCGGTACCAGTCCGCGGTCATGAAGTCGGCGGTGGTCACGGCGCGGACGGCGAGCACGTTCTCGTACGTCCGCTCGTCGCCCATCACGCCGACGCTGCGGATGGGGAGCAGCACGGCGAAGGCCTGGCCGATCTCGCGATAGAGGCCGGCCCGGCGGATCTCGTCGATCACGATCTCGTCCGCGTTCTGCAGGATCTCCACGCGCTGTGCGTTCACCTCGCCCAGGATGCGCACGGCGAGGCCGGGGCCGGGGAAGGGGTGGCGCCAGACGAACTCCTCTTCCAGCCCCAGCTCGATGCCGAGCTGGCGCACTTCATCCTTGAACAGCTCGCGCACCGGCTCGATCAGATGGAGGCCCATCTTCTCCGGCAGGCCGCCGACGTTGTGATGCGTCTTGATGACGGCGGACGGCCCCTTGATCGAGACCGATTCGATCACGTCCGGGTAGAGCGTCCCCTGCACGAGGAACTCGACGTCCGCGATGCGCTTCGCCTCTTCCTCGAACACGGCGATGAACTCGTTGCCGATGCGCTTGCGCTTGACCTCCGGATCCTCGATGCCGGCCAGCTTCGCGTAGAACCGCTCGCGCGCGTCGACGGCGACGAAGTGCATGCCCAGCCGCTCGGAGAGGCGCGAGGCGACCTGCGTCCACTCGTTTTTGCGCAGCACGCCGTTGTCGACGAAGATCGCCGTCAGCTGATCGCCAATGGCCTCGGCGACGAGCAGCGCGGCGACGGTGGAGTCGACGCCGCCGCTGACCGCCGCGATCGCGCGCTTTTTGCCCACCTGGGCGCGGATCTCTTCCACCTTGCGCTTGCGGTAGTCGCCCAGGTCCCAGGTCGGCTTGCAGCCGGCGATGTCGAACAGGAAGTTGCGCACGATCTGCGAGCCGGCCTCGCTATGCGTGACCTCGGGGTGGAACTGGATGCCGTAGCACTGCCGCTGGAGATTCTCGAAGCCGGCGATCGGCGCGTTGACGGAGGAGGCGATGCGGGTGAAGCCGGGCGGCTCGCGCAGGATGCGGTCGCCGTGACTGGCCCAGACGCGCTGATGCCTCGCCGTGTTCGCGAGCAGCGCCGACTCGGCGATGACGTCGATCTCCGCCCGCCCGTACTCGCGCTCCGTGGCCGCCTCGACCACGCCGTCCAGCAGGTACGCGGTGAGCTGCATCCCGTAACAGATGCCGAGGATGGGGACGCCAAGGTCGAAGACCTCTCTCGAGCAGATCGGCGCCGCCTCGGAGTAAACCGACTGCGGCCCTCCGGAGAGGATGATCGCCCTCGGCCCCAGCTCCCGGATCTTCTCCACCGGCCAGTCGAACGGATGCACGACCGAGTAGACGCTGTTCTCCCGCACTCGGCGGGCGATGAGCTGGGTGTATTGGGAGCCGAAGTCGAGAACTAATACGGTTTGAGGCGCCGCCATCTGCCCGGCATTTTGAATTGAAAATTGAAAATTGAAAATTGAAAACGAAGGTGGCGCGTTGCGCGCGCGCGCATGTTTTCAATTTTCAATTTTTCATTTTCAATTTCTCGTGTGGAGGAGGCGCCGGCCCGGCCAACGAGCCGGCGCCTGAAGGAAGGGGGGGAATGGGGGCGTTACTGCATCACGATGTCGCGTGATGCGGGCTTGAAGCCGCTCTTGGTGGCGCAGCCGAGGAGGTAGGGCGCCTTGGGGGTCTTGCCTTCGGAGGCGGAGTGCACGGAGAGGTCGGCCAGGCTGAGGAAGTCCTTGCCGTCCGCGCAGAAGTCGCCGTTGCCTTCGACCTGCGCGGCCGCCGGGTAGAAGCCGCGGTTGGTCAGCGTGCCTTTGATGTGGAGCGCGCTGAGGCGCTGGCTGTGGTCGACGTCGCGGATCTGGCCGGGGGAGGAGAGCAGGATGTACTCCGGGGCGTCCTTGGCGCTGGCGGCCAGGGCCGGGTCGGCGGCGCCGGTGGACGAGGACTGCATGGAGGTGGAGGAACAGGCGACGGTGAGGGCGAGGGCAAGCAGGGCAGCAGTACGTTTGATCATGACAATCTCCTTCGTTTTTTGTCGTCGTCGGCGAAACTCGCGCGCCGGCACACCGCTGGGAGAAGAACTCGCGTCGCAGCTCGCGAGGAGGAGAGGCGGCGTGCCGGCGCGCTTCTTACTGCCTCGCGTTCGACTTCTTTGACGACTCAATTCGTAGGAGGTTGGGCGAGAGTTTCAGAATCGCGGTCCAGTTCTCAAAACGTTGACGTTGTGAACACCGCGCCGAAAAAAACAAGCGCCGGCTTGCACCGGCGCTCGAGGGTATTGGTCAACTTGTGAACGATCGTTTCGGTTGTTACAGCAGGTTCCGCAGCTCCTTGCCCGGCTTGAAGCGGATGGTGTTTCCGGGCGGGATCTTCACCTCGACCCCCGTCTTCGGATTGCGGCCGATGCCCTTCTTCCGCTGCTTGACCTGGAACACGCCGAAACCGCGGAGCTCGATGCGCTGGCCGCGCGCGAGCGCGTTGCGCAACCCTTCGATGACCGTGTCCACCGCCTGCGCGGCTTTCACTCGCGAAATTTCGGAAACCTCGGCCACTTTGTTCACGATGTCCGCTTTGATCATGGGGCGATCATAAAACATATGGACGAAGAACGACATCGCATCGACATGTGGCTCAAGCTGGTCTGCCTCTTCAAGCAGCGCGGCGATGCCGCCGACGCCTGCCGCGGCGGCCACGTCAAGATCAACGGCCAGCGCGCCAAGCCGGCCGCCCCGGTGCACGAGGGGGACGTCGTCGAGTTCTACCACGGCGACCGCTTCCGCAAGGTCGTCGTCACCGCCATCCCCGCCCGCCCGGTCAAGAAGGAAGAGGCGCGCACGATGTACGAGGACCAGTCCCCCCAGCCGCAGAAGGTCGACATCCCGCTCGGCGGCTCGCGCGATCGCGGAGCGGGAAGGCCGACCAAGCGCGAGCGGCGGGATATGGAGAAGGTGCGGAGATAGCGGCCGATTGGCGATCGGCGATCAGCGAGCAGGAGTACGAAGACCGGCTCCCCACCGTTCTCCTGATCGCTGCTCGCCGATCGCTCGCTAAGCGTTCACGAACCGCCGCATATCCACGTTCAGCAGCAGGCCGATGGCGATGAAGAACATCATCGCGGACGACCCGCCGTACGAGATCAGCGGCAGCGGGATGCCGGTGGTGGGCAAGACGCCGATCTGCATCGCCACGTTGATGAAGATGTGGAAGATGAAGAACGAGATCAGCGAGATGGCCAGGAACGTGCCCCCGCGGTCCCGCGCGTTCTTGGCGAACGTCAGGGCCTGCCAGATCAGGAACAGATAGAGGCCCAGCACGATCACCACCCCGATGAAGCCCCACTCTTCGCCGAGGACGGCGAAGATGAAGTCGGTGTGACGGGCGGGGAGGAACTCCAGCTTGGCCTGGGTCCCCTGCATGAAGCCTTTGCCGTGCACGCCGCCGGAGCCGATGGCGATCTTGGCCTGCGTCACCTGGTAGCCGGAGCCGAGCGGGTCGCGCTCCGGGTTGAGGAAGATCATCACCCGCTCTTTCTGGTACGGCTTGAGGAAGAACATCCAGCCCAGGGGGAGGGCGATGGCCACGATGAGGATCATGGCGATCCACACCCGCAGGCGGATGCCGCCGAAGAACATGGCCACGCCGACGAGCGGGAAGAACGTCGCCGCGGTGCCGAAGTCGGGCTGGATGATGATCAGCCCCACCGGAGCGCCGATGATGAGCATGGCGATGACGAAGGAACGGAAGTTCAGGTAGGCGCGGTCGTTCGAGTCGAAGAACTTGGCCAGCAGCAGGGCCGTGAAGATCTTCATGAACTCGGATGGCTGGAACTGGAAGCCGCCGATGTGGATCCACGACTTGACCTTCGCGGTCAGCTTGCCGAAGAGCAGCAGGTACAGCAGCAGGATCATGCCGATGCCGTACAGGATCGGGGCGATGTCGAAGAAGATGTGGTAGTCGACCACCAGGAAGATGAGCATCAGCGCGAGGCCGATGCCGACCCAGAGGAACTGCTTCTTGAGGATGGAGAGGCTGGGATCCCAGAAGTAGGTGGCGCTGTAGATGGCCAGGCAGCCGACCGCGGCGATGACCAGGGCGGTCCCGAGGAAGTTGAGGTCGAGCGTCGGCAGGACGCGGTCGCGGAGAGGCGGCATCAGCGGTTGGTCCCCGGGAGCGGCAGGTCGCCCTCCCTGATCTGCTCGAGCGTCTCCGGGTTGGTCAGGTCGATGTGGGCGTTCTGCACCTGCTGGGAGAAGCGGGCCTCGTAGAGGAGCTTCGCCAGCGGCGCGGCGTCGACGCCGCCGTGTCCGCCGTGCTCGACGAAGACCACCACCACCATCTGCGGATTGTCGCGGCTGGCGAAGGAGGCGAACCACGCGTGGTCCTTGTATTTGAAGGGCAGCCCTTCCGTCTTCACCCAGCCGTGCTGGGCGATGACCTGCACCGTGCCGGTCTTGCCCGAGACGTCCAGCCCTTCGATCCGGGCGTTGCCGCCCGTGCCGCCCTCTTCGTTCACCACCTTCCATAGCCCTTCGCGCACGGCGTGCAGCGCGGGCTCGGAGAGCTTGACCTGGTGCAGGATGCGCGGCTCGACCTTCAGGCGCTGGGCGACCTTGCCGTCCGAGCCGCCCTTCTCGATGATGCGCACCACGTGCGGCTGGTAGACGGTGCCGCCGCTGGCGATGGCGGCCATCATGTTCGCCGTCTGCAGCGGCGTGACGATGAGCGGCCCCTGGCCGATGGAGACGGAGATCGTCTCGGAGGGGTACCACTTGCGGTGCTGCTTCTCGCTGGCCCACTTGGTCGAGGGGACGATGCCGGCCTTCTCGCCGTCCAGATCGATGCGGGAGACTTCGCCGAAAGTCAGCGTGTGGGCGTACTCGGCGATGCGGTCGATGCCCAGGCGCGCGCCGGTGTTGTAGAAGAAGATGTCGCAGGAGACCTTGAGGCCGCGCTCCACGTTCACCTCGCCGTGGCCGTTCTTCTGCCAACAGCGGAAACGCCGGCCGAAGAAGACGCCGCTGCCGCCGCAGCCGAAGCTGGTGCTGGTGTTGATGGCGCCGTCCGCCAGGCCGGCCATGGCCATGACCGTCTTGAAGACCGAGCCGGGCGAGTAGAGACCCTGGATGGCGCGGTTCAGCTCGATCTTGAAGGGGTTGGACTGGATGGTCTTGTAGGTGTCCGCCGTGAAGCGGCGGGAGTAGACGTTCGGGTTGAAGGCCGGCGAGGAGACCATGGCCAGCACTTCGCCGTTGCGCGGGTCGAGCGCCACCGCGGCGCCGACGAACTCGTTCTCGATGAAGTACTGCTCGGCACGGCGCTGCAGCTCGAAGTCGATGGTCAGGTAGACGTTGTCGCCGGCCACCGCCTCCTTGCGGGCGGGGCGGTACTCGGCCAGGCGGCGGCCGTGGCTGTCGTACTCCCAGTACTGCGCGCCGTCCTTGCCGCGCAGGAAGTTGTCGTACATCAGCTCCACGCCGCGCTTGCCGATCAGGTCGCCGAGCTTGAGCTCCTTGCGGGCGGCGAGGTCTTTCTCGTTCGCCTCGCCGATGAAGCCCATCACGTGAGCGGCCATCGTGCCGTACGGATAGTTGCGGCGCTGCACCGGATCGACGCTCAGCTCCGGAAAGGAGATCGCCTCGGCCTGGATGGAGGCGACCTGGGTCATGGTCAGGTCCTCGCCCAACGGCATGGGGCGGGCGGCGGGGAGGGCCTTGCCCTTCTCGAAGCGGGCCTCGATCTCCTGCGGCGGGACGGCGAGGACGTCGGAGAGGAAGGTGACGAGCTTGGCCCGGTGCCGGGGGTCGGACTTGACCAGCGGCTTCATCACGCTCCGGTCGAGGGAGAGGGAGTAGGCCGGCTGGTTGTCGGCGAGGATCTTCCCGTTGCGGTCCATGATCAGGCCCCGCTTGGCCGGGATGACGATCTCGCGCAGGGCGTTGGACTCGGAGAGATTGCGGTACTTCTCCGCCTGCACGCCCTGGACGAACCAGAACGAGCCGATGAGGAAGACGAACACCGCCACGATCCCCCAGATGACGGCGTTGATGCGGAAGGTGAGGAACTTTTGGTCGTCTCGGTATACGCGCATGTTGGGTTCTGTATGGATACTGCGTAAAAGTTGTCGGTTGTCAGTTGTCGGTTGTCAG
>DASYMJ010000047.1:0-7273 GCA_036009105.1 Thermoanaerobaculia bacterium
TCGAGGCCGCGCGCGTCATGCAGCGTCTCGACCAGCTTCTGCTGCAGCTCCAGGAACTCGGCGAGCGTCTCCGCCTTCGCGCGCACCGAGCGGGGCACGAAGCGGGCGGACGTCTTCACCCGCGAGCGCACGGGCGGCTCGAGGAACCAGCGCATCAGCGCGCCGAGCCAGTCCATCTTCACCTTCCGCAGCGGGCCGCCCCGCGGCGCCTGCTCGATCGCCTCGCGCAACGCGGGGAGCATCTCCTCGCTGGAGAGGCTGAGGTGGGCCAGACACTCGGCCGCCGACCAGCGGGAGGGGTCGGGACGGACCGTGAAGCGGCGGCCGTCCACCTGCTCCACCAGGCGGCGCGCGCGTTCGGTGGCGTCGTTCAGCTCCCCCTCGATGGCCTCGATCGGGTCCACTACGACTCCTTCTTCAGGAACGCCTCGCCCAGCTCGCGGGAGCGGCGCGTCGCCGCCTCGACGGCGTTCATCAGCGTCGTCCGCACGCCGCCGTTCTCCAGGGTGTGGAGCCCGGTGATGGCCGTCCCGCCGGGCGAGGTCACCATGTCCTTCAACCGTCCGGGATGCTCGTTCGTCTCCAGCAATAGCTTGGCCGAGCCGAGAAGCGTCTGCGCGGCAAGCAGTTGCGCGGTGCGGCGGGAGAGGCCGACCTTGACGCCGGCATCGCTCAGCGCCTCCAGGATGAGGAACACGTAAGCGGGGCCGGAGCCGGAGAGGCCGGTCACGGCATCCAACTGGTATTCGTCGAGAACGACGGTTAGACCGATCGCGTCGAAGATGCGGCGCGCATCGGCGAGGTCCGACTCCCGCGCGTGCTCGCCGCCCGCGATGGCCGTCGCCGCGGCGTCGACGAGCGCCGGCGTGTTCGGCATCGCGCGCACCACGCGCGTGCCGCTCGCGAGCCGCGCCTGGATGGCCACCACCGGCACGCCGGCGGCGATGGAAAGGACCAGCGCGTCGGGATCGACCGTCTGGGCGATCTCGTCCAGCACCCGGCTCATGATCTGCGGCTTCACGGCGAGAACGACGATCTGCGCCGCGGCCGGCACCTTGTTGTCGGTGGTCGCCTCGATCTTGTACGTTTCGCGCAATTCGCGCATGCGCTCTTCGCGGGGGCCGGAAACGGATACCTGTTCCGGCTGGAAATGGCCGCCGCGCAGCAGCCCGCGGATCATGGCCTCGGCCATGTTGCCGCCGCCGACGAAGCCGATGGTCTTCTCGATGTGCATTCGCGGGAGGCTACACGAAACGGAGCGGATTTAGCGCTACACTTGCGTCCTGGTCTCCAACCACAAATGCGCAGGAATCTCCTCCGCCTCGGGCGTGCGCTGGCCTTCGTCGTGCTCGTGAGCGGCATCGCCATCGCCTTGCAGCTCGTCTGGCCCGCCGCGCACGCGGCCCCGGTCTACCTCGCCGCGGTCGCCTTCGCGGCCATCGTGGTGGCCCCTCTGGTCTACTGGCTGCGCCCTCCGGACACGGCGCTGCTGCGCGCGCGGATCACCGAGCTGGAGTCGGAGCTGGAGGAGCGCGAGCAGCAGTGGAACGCGAAGCTCAACCAGATCGTGGAGCATCTGGCCAGCGATCACGAGTCGGACTTGGGCGACGCGATGCTGGAGAAAGAAGGCGCCAGAGCGGAAGTGCGGCAGCTGAAGGTCACCGTGACCGAGCTGCTGCGGCAGCTCTCGCAGCTCCACGCCTCGCCGGTCAGCTCTTCTTCCGGAAGCGAACCGTCGCCCGATTCTCCCCCGTCGCGACGTTGACGTTGATCGGCGCCGCCATCCCCACCGCCGACTCCACCAGCAACTGCGCCTCGGCCGGCGAGGCATAGGGCCAGAACTCGTACACGCCCGGCGGGATGTGCTCCAGATGCGCGCGGCCGTCGCTGCCGGTGGCGAGCTGCCAGCCGGCCGCCTCCCGGCGCAGCTCGGTGGCCACCTCCGGCGGCACGAGCTCGCCGTTGTAGCGCATGAGCAGCGCGATGTCGGGGATCGCCTCGCCGTCGGTGGTCAGCGTCACCAGCTCGAGCGAGGAGGTTGCGGCGGGGACGACGATCCGCTCGACCTCCGACGATGCTTCGTCGGCGGCGCGCCCGAAATGGCGGATGGCCAGCGCGCCGTCTTCGCCGACGACGAACGCCGTGCTGCCGGCATCCGCCGGCGTCGGCAGCCACACCCGGCCCTGCTCGTTGCCATGCGCCTTCGCCACGACATGACCGTTCGCCGCGCAGATGACCGTCGCGCCGCGCACCGGCTCGCCGCGGCTGTCCACGAGTTGCAGCGGCCGCACGTATCCGCGCGTCAGCGTGACGGTCTCCTCATGCAGCAGGTCGACTTCGGGCAGGGAAAAGGAGAGGTCCGGCGCATAGAGGTAGCCCGGCGCCGTGACGGTCAGCGTCTGCCGCGGACCCGAGACGCCGGCGAAAGTGAACTGGCCTTTGCCGTTCGTGCTGGTGGTGACGGACGGCGCGAATCCGTCGTGCTCCGAGGTGAGCACGACCAGGGCGTGCTCCAGAGGGGCGCCGCGATCGTCGAGCACGCGCCCGGTGACGATGCGGTTGGGCAGCTCGATGCTGAACGTCTCGGCCACCGGCACGGAGACGACGGCCGGAGCCGGAAGCGAGCCGCCTTCGACCACCGCCTTGTAGTCGCCACGCTGCCAGAGCGCGCTGTCGATCACGCCCTTGCTGTCGGTGGTGGCCGTCATCTGCCACGCGCCGGTGGAGAACGTCACGCGGACGCCGGCCAGCGGCACGCCGGCCATGCGTACCCGGCCGCGGGTGCGTCCGGCGCGCGGCAGGGCGACTTCCAGGCGGCGGCGCGTATCGCCGGCAGCCACCGCAAACGGAACGGCGAAGCGCTGCAACGGCTCACGGCCGGCGACGAGCAGCGTGTACGAGCCGGCGCCGAGCTCGAAGACGGCGTCGCTGGCGGAAGCGGCGAGCATCTGCTGCCGCGCGCCGACGCTGACTTCCAGCGGGCCGCGCTCGGAGCCGCGGTTGATGTGCACCTGCAGCGTGGCGGCATCAGCGCCGGCGGTGAAGAGGAGCAGGGCCAGATAGAGTCGCATGGGAAAGAGGCGGCGGCCGGCGGTTAGATGGCGAATGGTCAGCGGACGGCCGGAGCGGGAATGGTCGCCTGGGCGACCGCGGCGGTCTGGGTGCGGGTCACCGCGGGTTGGAGGTTGGGACGTTCGACCGTCACCGAGGCGACCTCGAAGCGTTCGGCCAGAACGGGCGCGGTGGTGAACCCGTGGCAAACCTCGAAGACGCACGAGGTCGGGCTGGTTTGCACGCAGCCGGCGAGAATCGTGGGGTCGTCGTAGCACTGCCCGGTGCCGCGTTTGTCGCAATTCATGTTACAGGCGAGCGCGCTGGTGGAGAACGCCAGCGCGGTCAGAGCAACGATGCACAACATCAAAAGACGTTTCATCGGTTTCCTTTCTTGCCGGCCGCACGCCGCAGGAAAAGATTACAGCATGACGTATACCGTTATGGCCAGCTCGGCCGCGGCCGGCCCTGCCAGCACCACATGATGTAGTCGACGTTCGGCGGCTCGCCGCCCAGCTCCCGGATGCGGGTGTTCACCTGCCCGCGGTGATACCCGGAGTGCATGGCCGCCTGCAGGAGCGTCTCGCGGAACGAGGTGGGCGCCGCCTCGGGCATGAAGTGCCGCGCCCACGGCATGTTCACTTCCTCCTCCAGCCGCTCGGCGCTCAGCGCTTCGAGGAACGGCTCGAGCTCGGCATAGTAGGCGCGGCTCCAGTCCATCAGCTCCCGGTTGTCGCCGAAGCTCTCCACCTTGCGCCACTCCGGCTTGCTCCCGTTCCAGACGGTGAAGAAGCCCCGCTGCACGCTGTGGATGTGATGCAGCTTCTCGCGCAGCGCGGCGTCCTCCGCGGCGGCCGGCGTGGTCAGGACCGCGCGCCACACGGCAGCATCGGCCCATTGCATGTGGCGGTAGAGGTCGCGGAGGGCGGAGAGCATGGCGGCAAGATCGTACGCCAGCGCACGTGCGGACAGTTACTGGTTGCTGGTTATTGGGCCAATGAGCCTTCGTGCACCGAGGCCGCTCATCGGACTGACAACCAGCAACCAGCAACTCCATCAAGCCGCCGTGCCGTGGCACTTCTTGTACTTCTTGCCCGACCCGCAGGGGCAGGGGTCGTTCCGCCCCACTTTGCCCTGCTGGCGCTTCACCGGGGACGGCGCTTCTTTCGGCGCGCCGGAGAACGTGAGCTGCTGCTTGGGCGCCTGGGGGAGCAGCCGCTCGATGCGCGCGGTCTCGGAGTCGCGGCCGCCCTGCGCGCGCGGCTCGCCCTCCCGCTCCACCACCACATCCATCTTCCAGAGGAACTGCACCACCCGGTCCTGGACGCGCTCCATCATGTCCTGGAAGAGGTCGAACGACTCCTTCTTGTACTCGATGAGCGGATCGCGCTGGCCGTAGCCGCGCAGGCCGATGCCTTCCTTCAGGTGGTCGAGGTTCAGCAGGTGGTCCTTCCACTGCTGGTCGATCACCTGCAGCAGCAGATAGCGCTCGTGGAGGCGCATGACCTCCGGGCCGACCGCCTTCTCCTTCTGCTCGTACCGTTCGTTGACCGCCTCGCGCAGGCGCTCCTTGACCTCGTCCTTGCGCAGGGTGTGGATGTCGACGCCGGCCGACTCGGCGGTGATGCCGAAGTAGTCGAACAGCTCCGCATTGAGCTCCGTCTCGTTCGGCTGCTCGCGCGCGTCCTCCTGGATATGCGTGTCGATGATGAAGTCGACGATCTCGTCCGCGGCGTTGAGGATGTACTCCTTCCCCTCCCGCCCTTCCAGGATCGAGCGGCGCAGCGTGTAGACCGACTCGCGCTGCTTGTTCATCACGTCGTCGTACTCGAGCAGGTGCTTGCGCGCCTCGAAGTTGCGTCCCTCCACCTGCTTCTGCGCGCGCTCGATGGCCCGCGTGACCATGCCGTGCTCGATCGGCACCCCCTCCTCCATCCCCAGGCGCTGCATGAGGCCGGAGATGCGGTCGGAGCCGAAGATGCGCATGAGGTCATCTTCCAGCGAGAGATAGAAACGCGAGGAGCCGGGATCGCCCTGCCGGCCGGAGCGGCCGCGCAGCTGGTTGTCGATGCGGCGCGACTCATGGCGCTCGGTGCCGATGATGTGCAGCCCACCCGCCTGCACCACTTCCTCGTGGTCGTACTTCCACTGGGAGTGGATGTCCTGCTCGATCGCCTTCCGCTGCTCCGGATCGGCGATGTCCTTGGTCTTCTTGGCCGCCTCGAACTCCGGGTTGCCGCCGAGGAGGATGTCCGTGCCGCGGCCGGCCATGTTCGTGGCGATGGTCACCGCCCCCTTGCGGCCGGCCTGGGCCACGATCTCCGCCTCGCGCTCGTGGTACTTCGCGTTGAGCACCACGTGCGGCACGCCGTTGCGCTTGAGCGCGGCGGAGAGCGCCTCCGACTTTTCGATGGAGATGGTTCCGACCAGCGAAGGCTGCCCCACCTCGTGCCGCTCCTTCACCTCGGCCACGATGGCCTCGAACTTCTCGCGCTCGGTGCGGTAGACGAGGTCCGCCTGGTCCTTGCGCACCATCGGCCGGTTGGGGGGGATGACCACGACCTCCAGCTTGTAGATCTTGTCGAACTCCGCCGCCTCGGTGTCGGCCGTGCCGGTCATGCCGGCCAGCTTCTCGTACATCCGGAAGTAGTTCTGGAAGGTGATGGTGGCCAGCGTCTGGTTCTCGCTCTCGATGCGGACGCCTTCCTTCGCCTCGACGGCCTGGTGCAGGCCGTCCGACCAGCGGCGGCCCGGCATCAGGCGCCCGGTGAACTCGTCCACGATGATGACTTCGCCATCCTTCACCACGTACTCGACGTCGTTCTTGTACAGCGCGTGGGCGCGCACCGCCTGCTGCACGGCGTGCAGCATGTCCATGTTCGCCGGGTCGTACAGCTCGATGCCGCCCAGCAGCTTCTCGGCGTGCAGCACCCCTTCCTCGGTGAGGACGGCGGTGTGCTGCTTCTCATCGACCTGGAAATCGGTCTCGGGGATGAGCTTCGGCATCATCCGGTCGGCCACGTAGTACTTGTCCACCGACTCCTCGGACGGGCCGCTGATGATGAGCGGCGTGCGCGCTTCGTCGATGAGGATGGAGTCCACCTCGTCGACGATGGCAAACACGTGGTCGCGCTGCACCATCTGCTCGAGATCGAACTTCATGTTGTCCCGCAGGTAGTCGAAGCCGTACTCGTTGTTCGTGCCGTACGTGACGTCGCAGCGGTAGGCCACCTGCCGCTCCTTGTCGCCGTGCGGGTTCTGGATCACGCCGACGCTGAGACCGAGGAACTTGTAGAGGCGGCCCATCCACTCCGAGTCGCGGCGGGCCAGGTAGTCGTTCACGGTCACGACGTGCACGCCGCGGCCGGTGAGGGCGTTGAGGTAGACCGGAAGGGTGGCGACGAGCGTCTTGCCTTCGCCCGTCTTCATCTCCGAGATCTTGCCGCGGTGGAGGACGATGCCGCCCATCAGCTGGACGTCGAAGTGGCGCATGTTGAGCACGCGCTTGCCGCCCTCGCGGCAGACGGCGAAGGCCTCCGGCAGGATGTCGTCCAGCGCCAGCTGCAGGTCGTCTTTGGCAGCCTTGAGGGCGAATTCGTCGCGCGGCACTTCGCGCTTGGCCGCGTCCACCGCCTCGACGACGGGACGGAGGCGCTCCCGGAACTCCGCGGTTTTCGCGCGCAGGCCGTCGTCGGTCAGCGCGCTGATCTCCGGCTCCAGGGCGTTGACCCTCTGGACGATGGGGATCATTTTCTTCACATCCCGCTCGTGCTTCGAGCCGAAGATGGCGGTCAAGACTTTATCGATCATGGGAATCCTCCAGCAACAACGACACCGACGGAAAGCGCGCGCTCAGCGGGTCGTTGCAGGGGCGCGAGGGGTGGCCGCGCCGGCCAGTGGGGTGGTCTTTACGGTGCGCTTCGCCGGGGTCCGGGCGACGCGCGGCTCGCTCGTCTTCGCCGCATGCGTCTCCGTCGCGTCCGGCTGCCGCTCGATGGCGCGCACGTCCGCGGCGACGACGGCGGAGCGTCCGCTGCGAGCGGCCGGCGGCTGCGTCACTCCGGAGATTGCGCCGAGGGCGATGGCCAGTACGACGTAGAGATTCATCGGCAAAAGGTTGGCAAGCGTATCAAAAGCGGGGGGCGGCGGAAAAAACTCCACTGAGCGCAACGTAGGGCCGGCTCTCCAGCCGGCCCAAATGGGGGCGCACCGGATCCGTCGC
>DASYMJ010000048.1:0-11688 GCA_036009105.1 Thermoanaerobaculia bacterium
CACGGTCCGGCTGATGACCAGCGTCCTCTCGCCGCCGAACGTGGCGGCCAAGCGCGCCGGCGGCTTCGACGTCGACTCCTCCTTCAGCCGCCCGCGCGGCGACCTCTTCCCCATCGGCTCTTTCGGCCACACCGGCTTTACCGGCGTCTGGTACTGGATCGACCCGGCCTCGAACAGCTTCTACATCTTCCTCTCCAACCGCGGCCGGGGAGTCGTGCTCGCCTTGCAGAAGGAGCTGGGGACGCTCGCCGCCGAGTCGTTCGGCTACCGGACGCCGGTGCGGCGCCGCATCGACTGGGTCACCGGCGGCGCCGACGTGCAGAACGGCATCGACGTCCTGCACGCGGGCGATTACAGGCAGCTGCAGGGGCTACGCGTCGGCCTGATCACGAACCAGACCGGCATCGACCGCGCCTGGAACCCGACCGTCGACCTGCTGCGCAGCGCGCCGGGGGTGCAGCTGGTGGCGCTTTTCAGCCCGGAGCACGGCATCCGGGGCGAAGTCGACAAGAACGTCGCGGACGACCGCATCAGCGGCCTCCCTCTCTACAGCCTCTACGGCGAGCGCCGCGCGCCGTCGCCCGAGCAGCTGGCCAACCTCGACGCGCTCGTCTTCGACATCCAGGACATCGGCACCCGCTTCTACACCTACATCTCCACCCTCGGGCTGGCCATGGAAGCCGCCGCCAGGGCGCACAAGAAGTTCATCGTCCTCGACCGGGTCAACCCGATCGGCGGCGAGGCCGTGGAAGGGCCGATCGCGGAGGGGAAGTCGACGTTCACCTCGTTCCATCGCATTCCGGTGCGGCACGGCATGACCGTGGGCGAGCTGGCCCGCATGTTCCGCGAGGAGCGGCACATCGACGTCGAGCTGGAGGTCGTCCCGCTCCGCGGCTGGAAGCGCGAGCTCTACCAGGACGAGGCCGGCCTGCCCTGGATCGACACCTCGCCGAACATGCGCAGCCTCGACGCCGCCACGCTCTATCCCGGCATCGGGCTGCTGGAGAGCGCGGTCTCGGTCGGCCGCGGCACGGCGACGCCCTTTGAGATCCTCGGCGCTCCGTACATCGATGGTGCGCGGCTCGCGGCCGCGGTGCAGATCCCCGGGCTGCGCTTGGAGCCGACACGGTTCACGCCGCTGACGAGCATCTACGCCATGCAACCGTGCGGCGGCGTACGGCTGATCATCACCGACAGAAAGGCCTTACAGCCGGTGCGGGCGGGCCTCGCCATCGCCGCCGCGCTGCAGCGTCTGTACGACCGGGAGGAGTTCATCCGCTCGAGGATGGCGCCCCTGCTGCGCAATCAGGCGGCGCTGGCGGGCGGCGACTATTCCGGGGACGAGCAGGAGTTCCGCCGGAGGCGAGCTAAGTATTTGTTGTACTGAGAGATAATCACGCGTAAACGCGAGCGCGCCATGAAACGTCAGATTCCTGTGAGCACCGTGGCAGCGTTTCGATTGAGCGAGAGTCGTGAAGCACCGGCCGACCGCGAGCTGATCGCCCGCACCCTCGATGGCGACGGCAACGCGTTCGGCATCCTCGTCGAGCGCTTCCAGCGGCGCATCTTCCGCGTCGCCTTCGCCATCGTGCGGGATGAGGCCGAGGCCGACACCATCACCCAGGACACCTTCGTGCAGGCTTACACGAACCTCGGCAAGTTCGAGGGACGAGCGGAGCTGGAGACGTGGCTCACCCGGATCGCCATCAACCGCTCCCGCGATCATCTCCGCCGGCGGCGCTTCATCAGCCTCTTCAGCGGCAACGGCAACGAGGAGGGGGACAACGACCTGGTCATCGAGCCGGTGGACGAGCGGCCCGATCCGGAGCGGCAATACCTCGCCACCCAGCTGCGCACCGCCATCCTCCGCGCCGAGCAGTCGCTGTCGGCGCAACAGAAAGTCATCTTCCGCTTGAGACACTACGAAAACCTCCCGTTGGAAGAGATCGCCGAGCACCTCGGCCTGCGCTCCGGCACGGTGCGCGCACATCTCTTCCGCGCCATTCACAAGATCCGCAAGGAGCTCGCCGGCTGGCGCGCTCCGGGAACCCAGGGGAACGACGATGAAGACGCACTACAGTGAAGCCGACCTGCTGGAGACGTACTACATGCAGCCCGGCGAATCGATGCCGGTGATGATGCACCTGGCCGACTGCACGGTCTGCTCGGCCAAGTACGAGCGGCTGGAGCGGAAGCTGCGCGAGGCCGCCGCCTGCCCGACGCACGAGCAGCCGGAGACGTTCTGGGCCCGGCAGCGGATCTCGGTGATGCGCCGCGTCGCCTCCGGCTCCCGTTACGCCTCGGTCCTGCGCACGGCGCGCATCGCCGCCGCCGCGGCCCTCACCTTCTTCCTCGGCGGCGCGGTGGTCTACAAGAGCCTCCAGCCGGCGCTGGAGCCGGCGCCGGCGGCTGTCGTGGTGCGGCCGGCCGTACATGAAGAGCAGACTGCCGTGCATGACGCCTGGCAGTCCGAGGAGCTGCAGGACTTTCACGGCGTGGTCGATTGGGAGACGTGGCAGTGATGCGCCGCCTCGTTCTTCTCGCCGTCCTCCTCGCCGCCTTCGCCGCCCAGGCGCAGCTGCCGCCCGGCAAGTGGTGGCGCAAGCCGGAGCTGGTCCGCCAGCTCGCCCTGAGCGAAGACCAGCAGATGCGCCTCGACCAGATCTTCCGCGGCGCGGCGAACGACCTCATTGACCTGCGCGGCGAGGTGGAGAAGCAGAGCGTCGCCCTGCGCGGCGAGCTCGATCAGCCCCAGCTCAACCGCGGGAACATCCGCGGCATCGGCGCCAAGCTGAACGAAGCGCGCGGCCGGCTCTTCGACCGCGAGCTGACCATGCTCGTCGACATGCGCGGCGTGCTCAACGACCAGCAGTGGAACCGGATGCGCGCCGTGCTCGATCGCCCGCGGATGCAGGAGCGGATGCAGGGCAGGCAGCAGCCGCAGTAGCCCTTTCGGCAGTTGCTGGTTGCCGGTTATTGGTTGCTGGTAAGCGGCTTCTACCAGCAACCAGCAACGAGTAACCAGCAACTACAATCCAGTCCGTGCTGGAAGTCTCACTTCACGACGTCACCGCTCGCGTGCTGCGCGCGGTCAGCGTCACCTTCGCGCGCGGCGTCCATACGGCGGTCATCGGGCCTGCCGGCGCGGGCGCCTCGACGCTGCTGGAACTGCTGGCCGGCACGTTGCGGCCGGAGAGCGGCGAGGTGCGCATCGGCGCGCGGGTGGTGAACAAGCTCAAGCCCTCCGCCCGCCCGCTGCTCTTCCTCACCTCTTCGTTGGACGTGCCGCTGCGCTGGTCCGTGCAGCACGCATTGATCGCCGCGGTGCGCACGCGGACTCTGGATCGCATCGACCGCCAGCGCGAGTACGACCTGGCCGTCGAAAAGTGGCGCCTCGAACCCGCGCGGAAAATCGGAACGCTCTCGGGCTCCGAGCAGACGCTCGTCCAGCTGGCCCGCATCGAGCTGCTCAAGCCGGGCATCCTCGTGGCGGACCGGCTGCTGGAGCGGCTGAATCCCTCGGCAACAGCACAAGTAGCGGATGATTTCTACCGCACCCTGCGCGTGATCGGCGCCACCGTGATCAGCGCGCCGGCCTCGCGCATCGAGCTGGCGCTGACCGATGCCGTGGTCGTGCTCGACGAGGGGCGCGTCATCCAGACCGGCACTCCGGCCGCCGTTTATGCGAGGCCGGCGAACGAGGCGGCGGCCGCGGCGACGGGCGAGGTCAACCTGGTGCCAGTGACCATCCGCGGCAAGACCGTCGAATCGGCCATCGGCGCGTGGGATCTGGACGCCCCCCCGTTCCAGGGCAGCGGCATCGCCCTCTGCAGGCCGGAAGACTTTGCCGTGGCTCTGCCGGGCGAGGACTCCGATTTCGTATTCGGCGTGGAGGAGGCCGGTTTCGCCGATGGGCGCTGGCTCGCCCGGGGGATGCTGACCGGAGGGGTCGGCCTGCGGGTGGTCCTGCCGGCAGGAACGCCACTCCACAAAGGGCGCCTCCTCGCGCTACGCTATGACCCGGCGCGATTCCGTCTGCTGCCGCGGTGAAGCGGCAGCGAGCAGCGAGCGCCGAAACGATGCCCCGGTTCTCCTGCTCGCTGCCCGCTGCCCGCCGAATCGGAACGCTCTTTGCAACGCTCGCGTCCGTTCGAAGCGGTACCACGAGTTGGAGTCGGCCATTGAGCATTCGCGCGCGGAAGATCCCGTTCAAGCTCCGAAAACTTCTGGTCATCGACGATGACGCGAAGCTGATCATGTCGTACAAGGACCTCCTCTCCCCGTACGGCTTCGAGGTCCTGACGGCGCCGGACGGCCAGGACGCCATCCCCATCGTCGAGCAGAATCCGGACATCCTGCTCGTGATCCTCGACCTGGCCATGCCCCGTATGGACGGCCGGGAGTGGCTGCGCTGGTTCCGCGGCATCCGCCGCGAGTCGCCCGTCATCCTGATCACCGCCTACAAGGCCGACCCCAGCGAGTTCGACTTCAAGCCGTCGGTGATCCTGGAGAAGCCGTTCCACGTCGCGGAGCTGCTCGACCTGGTCGGCCTCTTCTGCGGCCTCGGCACCCCGGCCACCACGGCCCAGGCGACGTAGTAGTCTTCTCCACGGTGTCGCACAACCTCAAGATCGCCGCCGCCGCGGCCGTGCTGCTCGTCCTGGCCTGGGCGCTCTGGCCCTCCCGCTTCTCGCGCGTGCGCAACCTCGGCTCGCACGGCGCGAACATCATCGCCTTCGGCGACTCCCTCACCGCCGGCTACGGCGCCTCCCCGGGTGAGGACTGGCCCTCCCGCCTCTCCGCGCTGCTGGGCAAGCCGATCGTGAACGCCGGCGTGAGCGGCGACACCACCGAGACCGCCCTGGCCCGCCTCGACGCCGACGTGCTCACCCGAGACCCCCGCATCGTGATCGTCGGCCTCGGCGGCAACGATTTCCTCGGCAACACCGCCATCGGCACCACCGAGGCAAACCTGCGCACGATCGTGCGGCGCATCGAAGGCTCCGGCGCCGCCGTCGTCCTCCTCGCCTACCGCTTCCCCAGCATCAGCGCCGACTACGACGCGATGTACCAGCGGGTGGCCAAAGAGGAGCGCTGCGCCCTCATTGAAGGCGTGCTCTCCGGCATCCTGACCGACCAGAGCCTCAAGAGCGACGAGATCCACCCCAACGCCCGCGGGTATGCCTTGATGGCGGAGCGGCTGGCGCCGCCGATGCGGGCATTGCTCAGGAAAGCGGATGCCGCGCGTTAGCGCTCACCGCTTCTTCACGGCCCGCTCCACCTCCAGCGGGTCGAGCGGCTTGTAGATCACGCCGGTCACGAAGTCGCGGTCGGCGTTGCTGATGGACTGGTCCTTCACGCCGGTGATCACGTAAAGCGCCGGCGAGTCCTCGGCGCGGGCGCGGCGGAGGTAGTCCAGCACGCCCCAGCCGTCGATGCGAGGCATCAGCAGGTCGAGGAAGATCAGGCTGTAGCGCTGGGCCTTGATCCGTTTGACCGCGTCCGCCCCGTTCTCCGCCTCGTCATACGGGACGCCGTTGCGCTTGAGCACCGCGCCGATGAGGTGCCGGGCGACCGGATCGTCGTCCGCGATGAGCGCGCGCCGGCTGCCGTTCTCCGCCTGCGCCATCGGCTTGACCGCGGGCAGCGCCCTGGGCGGCGTCGGGATGCGCGGCGCGGCAGGCTTGGACGATCTGCCGAACCCGCCGGGCGGCGGCTCGGAGTACTTCGCCTGCGGCGCCTCGGCCGGTTTGGGCGGGGGGATGAGAGGCGAGGTGATGGCGGTCAGCGAGCCGGAGGAGCGGCGGTGCACGCGCGGCGCGGCGGGGGCGGTGGGATCGACGGTCGCCACGGCCAGGGCCAGCTCGTCCATGGTCTGGAAGCGGTCCTCGACCCGCTTCTTCATCGCCTTCTTCACGATGTCGATGAGCGCCGCCGGCACATTCGGCGCGATGCTGCGCAGGTCCTCCGGCTCGGCCGTGATCACCTGCATCAGCGTCCCGGTCGGCGTATCCCCCTCGAACGCGCGCTTGCCGGAGAGGCACTCGTACAGCACCGACCCGAGGGCGAAGATGTCGGTGCGGGCGTCGACGTCCTTCCCCAGCGCCTGCTCGGGCGACATGTACTGGATGGTGCCGACCACCATGCCGGCCTGGGTCATGGCCTGCTGCGGCGTCGAGCTGCCGATGCGCTTGGCGATGCCGAAGTCGAGGATCTTCGCGCCGCGGCGGGAGAGGATGATGTTGTCCGGTTTGATGTCGCGGTGGACGATCTGCTTCTCGTGCGCCTCGCCCAACGCGTCGGCCGCCTCGCGCGCGAGGCGCAGCGTCTCGACGAGCGTCAGCGGCCCGCGCTTGAGCTTCGCGGCCAGCGACTCCCCTTCCACGAGCTCCATCACGATGAAGAGCCCGTGCGGCGCCTCCTCGATGGCGTAGATGGTGGCGATGTTCGGATGACTGAGCTGGGCGATGGTGCGCGCCTCCCGAAAGAAGCGCTCCTTCCACTCCGGATCCTCGGCGATGCCCCGCGACAGGATCTTGATCGCCACCGGCCGCTGCAGCCTCGTATCCTCGGCCCGCCAGACCTCCCCCATGCCTCCCATGCCGAGGCGGGTGATGAGGCGGTAGGGGGCGAAGTCCATCGCCGCTGATTTTATGTGATCACGGGGGGTTCACGGCGTTTTCACGCCGTACGAAATTGAAAATTGAAAATTGAAAATTGAAAAAGAGCTGCGCTGTTCGTCGCGCTTTTTTCAATTTTCAATTTTTAATTTTCAATTCCCCCAACGCCCCCACCGCCACCCCAATCTCCCTCTCCACCCTCCTCACCACCGTCTCCGCGTCCGTGGGCATCACGCCTTTGTTGGCGTCGCGCTCGGCGCGTTCGCAGAGGAGGTGGAGGCGTTTGGCGCCAACGTTGCCGGAGCTGCTCTTGAGGGCGTGGGCGGCGCGGGAGAAGGCGGTCGGGTCGTCGGCGGCGAGGGCGGCGCGCAGGGCGGCCAGGCGCTGCGGCGCGTCCTGCCGGAACAGCGCCACCAGGCCGTCGAAGAACGTGGCGTCGCCGCCGCTGAAGGCGGCCAGGCGCCGCAGCGTCGCCACGTCCAGCACCTCCGGGTCGGCCGGCCGGGTCCAGCGCTCGATGATGGCCCGCAGGTCGTGATCGCCGACCGGCTTCGCGATGTAGTCGTCCATCCCCGCGGCGAGGCACTTCTCCCGCTCCCCGTCCAGCGCGTGCGCCGTCATGGCCACCACCGGGGTGTGCCGCACCTCGCCGTCCAGGTTGCGGATGGCCGCCGTCGCGGCGTAGCCGTCCATCACCGGCATCTGGCAGTCCATGAAGATGATGTCGTACGGCGTCGCCTGCACCGCCTCGATCGCCTCTTTCCCGTTCTCCGCCACGTCCGCCTCGAAGCCGAGCACGCGCAGCTGCCCCAGGGCGACGTGCTGGTTCACCAGGTTGTCCTCCACGATGAGGATGCGCAGCGGGCTGACCGCGGCGGGCGGCTGCTCGATGGGCTGCTCCACCTCCATCGCCGGTGAGGCCGGCGATCGTCTTGAGCAGCACCGGCTGGCGGACCGGCTTGAGCAGGAAGGCGTCGAAGCCCGCCTCCCGGAATGCCTCGTGATCGCTCTTGCGCCGCCCGACCGCGGTGAGGAGCAGCAGCTTCGTCTCCGCGACGGCCGGATTCCCGCGCACCACGCGCGCGAGCTCCAGGCCGCCCGCGTCCGGCATCTGCATCTCCACCACGGCCAGCGCGTACGGCTTGCCGAGTTGCGCCGCGCTCCACAGCATGTCCGTGGCCTGCTCCACGTTCTCCGCCTCGTACACCTCGATTGCGGCGGACGTCAGCTGCCGGCGGAGCACCAGGCGGTTGACCGGATTGTGATCGACCAGCAGCAGCCGCGTGCCGGCCAGGTCGTAGCTGCGGCGGGTGCGCAGCCCTTCCCGATTGCGCTCCAGCTCGATGGTGAACCAGAACGTCGAGCCCTCTCCCACGTGCGAGGCCATCCCGATGCGGCCGCCCATCAGCTCCACCAGCTCCTTGCTGATGGCGAGGCCGAGGCCGGTGCCGCCGTACTGGCGCGTGGTGGTGCCGTCCGCCTGCGTGAAGGCGGAGAAGAGGCGCGGCTGCACCTCCTCGGCGATGCCAATGCCGGTATCGGCCACCAGGAACCAGAGGGTGACGCCTTCCTCCCCCTCGCTCTGCCGCATCACGGAGAGCGAGACCTCGCCGCTGTGGGTGAACTTCACCGCGTTGCCGACGAGGTTGAGCAGCACCTGGCGCAGGCGCGTGGCATCGCCGCGGTACGAGCGCGGCACGTCGGGATAGACGATCTGGCGCAGGCGGAGATTCTTCGTCGCGGCGCGCTCGGCGAAGAGCTCGAGCACGCTCTCCACCACGTCGTCGAGGTCGAAGTCGACCATGTCCAGGGTCAGCTTGCCGGCCTCGATCTTCGACAGATCGAGCACGTTGTTGACCACCGTCAAGAGCGCCTCGGCCGAGGAGCGGATCATCTGCGCGTACTCGTACTGCTGCATGTCCAGCCCGGTGCCGAGGAGGAGGTTGGTCATGCCGATCACGCCGTTCATCGGCGTGCGGATCTCGTGGCTGATGTTGGCCAGGAACTCCGACTTGAGGCGGGCCGACTCGATGGCCGCGTCGCGCGCCCGGGCCAGCTCCAGCTCCGTGGCCCGGCGCTCGGAGATGTCGCGCGCCACGGCCTGGAAGCCGGTCACGCGGCCGCCGTCGAAGAGCATCTGGACGTTCTGCCCCACCCAGATCCGCTCCCCGCTCTTCGACACGATGGGCAGTTCGTGATACGTGCTGGGCGTGCGCGTCGAGAACTGGCGGCGATAGAGCTGGTCGGCGTGCGGGCGGTGGTCCGGCGCGATCATCATCAGGAAGTGCTGCCCGACGACCTCCGCCTCGCTGTAGCCGATGCGCTCCAGGCCGCGGGCATTGATGAAGGTGAAGCGGCCGGCGGCGTCCGTGCGGTAGACGATGTCCGTCGCGTTCTCCACGATGTGCTGATAGAGCTCGCGCCCTTCCTTCAGCAGCGCTTCGGCGCGCACCCGCTCGGTGATGTCCTCGATGGTGCCGTCGTAGAAGACGGCGCCGTCCGGGCCGCGCACCGCCCGCGCGTTCTCGCTGATGCAGACCACCGTGCCGTCGCGGCGGCGCCAGGTGCTCTCCAGGTTGGCGAGCTCGCCGCGCTCCTCGAGCATCCGCTTGAACTCCGCCCGGTCGTAGTCGGCGTGGAGGCCGTCGCGCTCGAGGTTGCGCTCGGCCAGCTCGCCGACGGAGTCGTAGCCGAGGATCTCCAGCGCCTTCGGGTTGGCGAACAGAATCCGGCCGTCCGGCGTCGTGCGATAGATGCCGATGGGGGCGTTATCGAAGACGTGACGGTACGCGTCCGGATCGAACGGGTGCCGTAGGACCACGGCGACATGTTAGCGCTGTGGGAAGAGATTGCGCGCTGCGCGGATGACGCAGTGTCATCCTGAGTCGCGCCTCAGGATGACAGGCCGAGCAGATGCTTCTGCACTTTCCCCAATGCGGTTCTGGGGATGCTCTCCACCTTGACGAACCTCCGCGGCACCTTGAACGACGCCAGTTGCTCGCGGCAGGCCTGCTCCAGCGCGGCGGCATCGAACTCTCCGACGATGTACGCCACCGGCACCTCCCCGCGCAACGGGTCCTCCACCCCCACCACCGCCGCCTCGGCCACGCCGGGCTGCTCCAGCAGCAGCTCCTCGATCTCGCGCGGATAGATGTTGAAGCCGCCGCTGATGATGAGGTCACTGCGCCGGCCGAGGAGGGTGATGTAGCCGTCTTCGGAGAGCGCGGCGAGGTCGCCGGTGCGGAAGAAGCCGTCCGGCGTGAACGCATCGGTCGTGCGGCGCCAGTAGCCGGAGAAGACGTTCGGGCCTTTCACGAGCAGCTCGCCATCCTCCATTCGGATCGCGACGCCGGGCAAGGGAAACCCGACCGTCCCCGCGCGGCGCTCGCCGACGTACGGGTTGCTGCAGTTCATGAACGTCTCGGTCATGCCGTAGCGCTCCAGGATGGTGTGGCCGAAGCGCTCCCGGAACGCCTCCAGGACGTGCGCCGGCAGCGGCGCGGAGCCCGATACGAAGAGGCGCATCCGTTTGCCGATGGCCCGTGCCGTCTCCGGAGGGATGTCGAGCAAACGGACGTAGACGGTCGGCACGCCGAAGAAGAGCGTCGGCTGAAAGTCCTCGAATTCCTGGATGGCGGTGCGGTGATCGAAGCGCTCCAGCAGGCGCATGCGGCAGCCGCTCACCAGCCAGCAGTGCAGGCCGTTGCCGAGGGCGTGCATGTGGAAGAGCGGCAGGGGGAGGAGGAAGCGGTCGCGCTCCGTGATCTGCCAGCAGGTGGTGAGGTTGATCGCGTTCGCCGCGAAGTTGTCGTGGGTGAGGACGGCGCCCTTCGATGCGCCGGTGGTGCCGGAGGTGTACAGGATCGCGGCCGGCGTCGCGCCATCCAGCGGTTCGATGGGCCGCGTGCTGTCATCCGACGTCAATGACGGCAGCTCGCGCTCGGTCACGAACAGCTTCGGCTCCGCATCCGCGGTGATGTGCGCGATCTCCCGCTCACGGTAGAGGATGTTCACCGGCACGAAGATCACGCCGAGCTTCACGCAGGCCAGGAAGAGATCGATGAACTCCACCCGGTTCGCCAGGTAGACGCAGAGCCGGTCGCCTTTGACGAAGCCGCGCCCGCGCAGCGCATGAGCGGCGCGGTTGCTGCGCGCTTCGATGTCGCCGAAGGTGAGGTCATCGAGCCCCGGCGCGTTGCCGCGCCCGATCAGGGAAAGGTCGAACAGGTGGAGAAGGTTCACGCGTCCAGCGTCTTGACCAGCTTCTTCGGCGCCACCGCGCGATAGCTCTCGTCGATCCAGGCCTTGAGCAGGTCCAGCGGCACCTCATCGCCCTGCGCGAACTTTGCGGTGACCCAGCCGTGCTTGCCGAGGCCGTAGTGGGTCGGCTCGGCGAACGGCAGGTCGGCGGCCATGTCGCGAGAGCTGGGCAGCTTCACCGAGAGCGACAGCTCCTCGGCCGTGGCGCGCATGAAGACGTACGCCTTCTTGTTCACCTTGATGGCCCGCTCGCCCCAGGGAAAGTCTTCCGTCGCCTCCGGGTAGGTGAACGCGTGCGCGCGGAGTTGCTCCTCGAGCTTCGCAAAGTCCGGCTTTTTCTTCATGCGCGCAGTTTATAAACATCCTGCAGCGAGGCGATCGGAAAGTGCCGCTGCGGCGGCTCGATGATGCCCCGCTCGAAGCGGGTGATGCTCCCGAACGGGGCGAAGAGCTCCCGCGCGAACCGCGGCGTGTGGAAGGTGCCGAAGCCGCTCCCTCCCTCCGCCCCACCGGCCACCTCGTAGTAGCCGCTCTTCGCGTGCTGCTCGCGCGCGGCGGCGTCGAGGAGCAGCCGCGCGTAAAGGTCGCCGTGCAACGTGACGATCGCCGTGCCGCCCGGCCGCAGCACGCGCCGCACCTCGGAGACCCAGGCGCGCTGGCAGTCGAGGGGGAGGTGGGTGAAGACGGAGATGAGCTGCACGAGATCGACGCTGGCGTCCTTCAGCGGCAGCGGAGGCCACACGGTGCCGACTTCCCAACGCGCGACCTCCCCGAGGTGCTCGCGATTCCAGGTGATGAGATCCGCGTC
>DASYMJ010000049.1:0-2672 GCA_036009105.1 Thermoanaerobaculia bacterium
GACGATCGACGACGGTCCGGCCACCCCTTACACGGCGCAGATGCTGGACGAGCTGAAAAAATACAACGTGAAGGCCACCTTCTTCCTCATCGGGGAGAACGCGGAGCGCTACCCGGGCCTGGTGCACCGCATCTGGAACGAAGGTCACGAGATCGGTAACCACAGCTTCACCCATCCCAACATCGGCGCCATTCCGGAGGCGCAGGCCCAGCTCGAGCTGAACGCCACGCAGCGCGTGTTCCAGAGCCTGCTGCATCGCTCCACGCTCCTTTTCCGCCCGCCGTACAACGCGGACGCGGAGCCGAACAGCCGCGATGAAGTGCAGCCGGTGAAGCTCGCCACGAGCCTGAACTACATCACCGTTGGCGAGCTGATCGATCCGCAGGACTGGGCCACGGAGGTGCGGCTGCCGGACGGCACGCGGCACCATCGGACGGCCGAGGAGATGCTGCAGAGCGCGATCACGCAGTTCGAGACGGAGCACGGCAGCTGCATCCTGCTGCACGACGGCGGCGGCGACCGCGGCGAGACGGTGCGGCTGATCCCGATGCTCGTCACCGAGCTGCGCAAGCGCGGCTATACGTTCGTCAACGTCTCGGACCTGATGAATGCCACGCGCGACGAGGTCAATCCGCCGGTCACGAAGTCCGACAACCTGCTCCTGGCGAACGACCGCATCGTGTTCGAGGGCATCTACCTCTTCGAGCTCTTCCTCTCCACCGCGTTCGTCTCCGCCATCGCCCTGGGAGCGCTGCGCGTGCTGTTCATCACCGTGCTGGCCGTCATCGGCAAGCGGCGGGAGCGGCACGAGGCGTTCGCGGCGGATTACCAGCCGGCGGTGAGCGTGGTGATCGCTGCGTACAACGAGGCGAAGGTGATCGCCCGGACGATTCACGCCGTGCTGGAGAACGGCTACCCGGACCTGGAGCTCATCGTGGTGGACGACGGCTCGAAGGACGATACGGCGGGCGAGGTGCGGCGCCGCTTCGGGAGCCTGGTGCGCGTGTTCGTGCAGGAGAACGGCGGGAAGGCCGCGGCGCTGAACCGCGGCATCGCGCACGCGAGCGGCGAGATCATCATCGCCCTCGACGCCGACACGATCTTCGCCCGCGACACCATCGCGCTGCTCGTCCGCCGCTTCGCCGACCGAGGCGTCGGCGCCGTGGCCGGCAACGTGAAGGTCGGCAACCGCATCAACCCGCTCACCTACTGGCAGGCCATCGAGTACATCACCAGCCAGAACCTGGACCGCCGCGCGTACGGCGTGCTCAATTCGGTGTCCGTGGTGCCGGGCGCGGTCGGCGCGTGGCGGCGGGAGGCGATCCTGCAGGCCGGCGGCTACACCACCGACACGATGGCCGAGGATATGGACCTGACCTGGCGCATCCGGCGCATCGGGTGGCGGATCGAGACGGAGTCCGCCGCGTACGGGTTCACCGAGGCGCCGGACTCGTTCGGCGCGCTCTTCAAGCAGCGCTTCCGCTGGGCCTTCGGCACGCTGCAGTCGCTGTGGAAACATCGCCGCGCGCTGGGGCGCTACGGCTGGTTCGGCCGTGTGATGCTGCCGTCGCTCTGGCTGTTCCAGGTCGCGTATCAGGCGCTCTCGCCGCTCGTCGACCTGCAGATCGTCTGGACCCTCGGCACGGTGATCGCCGCGGTGGCCCGCGGGCAGATGACGAAGGACTGGCAGCCGCTGCCGAACGCGCTCGCCTCGCTGACCCTGGTGGCGGTGATGTACGCCTTCTTTTTCGTCATCGAGCTGATCGGCTCCCTCGTCGCGTTCAAGCTCGACCGGGAAGACCCGAAGATGCTGGTCTGGCTCTTCTGGCAGCGCTTCCTCTACCGCCAGCTGATGTACGCCGTCCTGCTCAAGTCGATCAAGACCGCGCTCTCCGGGATGCGGGCGGGCTGGGGCAAGCTGGAGCGGAAGGGGACGGTGCTCGTGTCATCCTGAAGCCGCGAAGACGGCGAAGGATCCCCTGGTGCTTGCCGGGAGATCCATTCGGCGTCTTCGCGCCTCAGGATGACACGCTAGAACCGGCCGTCTACCGCCGCCCAATCGACGTTCGCCAGAAATGCCTCGATGTACTTCGGCCGGTCCGCCGGCTTGTAGTCCAGCAGGTACGCGTGCTCCCACACGTCCATCACCAGGAGCGGCGTGTAGCCGGCCACGTTGCCGTTCTGGTGCAGCTCGATCCAGTGATTGGAGACCAGCCGCGTGGACGGATCGAGATAGGCGATGGCCCAGCCGACGCCGCGCATCTTCCCCACGCTCACAAAGTCCGTCTTCCAGATCTCGTACGAGGGAAAGCTGCGCTCCACCGCCTCGCGAAAGGTCGAGTCCCGCGGCGCGTCGGGGCTGCCGCCGATGCGCATGTTCCCGAAGTAGTACTCGTGCAGGACCATGCCGTTGTACTCGAAGCCGAGGCGGCGGGTGAGCTCGGAGTAGGCGGGCATCTCCTCCTGATCGACCTTGCCGTCGGAGAGGATCTCCGCGATTTTCTCCGTCAGCGTGTTCGTGTTGGTGACGTAGCCCTCGTAGAGCTTGAAGTGCATCTCCAGCGTCTTGTCCGAGATGCCGTGCAGCCCGGAGAGGTTGAACGTCTTCGGCTTGTAAGACTTCTGTTCCATGCGCGGGGCAGCGTGCAGGAATCACACCGCCGTACGGAACT
>DASYMJ010000050.1:0-8212 GCA_036009105.1 Thermoanaerobaculia bacterium
TCCGCGTATTTTTCCTGACCGGGCATCGAACGGGAGGAGAACCCGGCCACCCCTTCCCCATCGATGCGGTAGGCGAGGGTGTGGTCGAACCAGGTGCGCGCCGCGTCGGCGAAGAGGAGAAGGCCGGTCTCCTGATAGAGCCGGTTGAACTGGTGCATGAGGCCGACCGCGCCGTGGCAGAACGGCGGATCGATCACGCCCGAGGCCTCGAACGGCGTTTCGGCGGCCACCGTGGCCAGGCGCAGGGCGGTCGCGTGCCAGTCGTCGCGGCCCAGCGCGCGCGCGGCTCGCAGCAGCGTGATGGGGATGCCGGGCGAGCCGTAGCACCAGGAGACGCGCGCCGGCTTCGGGTAGACGCCCGGGCCGGTCAGCGACGGGAAGCGGCCGCCGGGCAGCTCCTGGGCCAGCACCCAGCGAACGCTTCCTTCCAGCAACCGTTGCGTCCGCGCCGTGTCGATGCCGAGGCGGTGGATCTCGGCCAGGACGGAGATGACGCCGGGGTTGCCGTGGCTGACGCCGAGGTTGTAGCAGCCTTCCGGAGCGCGCTCGAGCGTGGCCGAGCGCAGGTGCGCCGCCGGCACGAACCAGGTGAGCCCCTCGGGCGTCAGTTCCGCGCTCACTTCCAGGGCGCGGAGCCCGAGCTCGATGATGCGCCGCGCATCGGGATTGGGCAGGCGGGCCAGGGCGTACACGAGAAAGCCGGCCACCCCGTAGATCAGCTCGACCGGGTTCGGCCAGTCGTCGCGGTCGACGTAGGTCACCAGCCCCTTGTCGACGGCGGCGAAAGACTGCTCGCCGACCTCGACGACCTTCCAGGCGCGCAGTCTGGCCAGCGCCCAGGCGATGCCGACGAAGCCGCTGTAGAGCGTCGCCCTCATCACCTGCCTGGAGAGAACGCCGGCCGCGTCGGCGATGAGGCGCCGCGCGGTGGCGGCGTACAACGGGTCGTCGGGCTGCACTAGGGAGAGATAGCCGAGGCCGACTGCGGTGCCGGCGTTTCCCATGCCGAGGGTGGCGTTTGTGATGCGGGCCGCCTGTTCCGACTGATCGCCCAGCAGGCTGCACGGCGGGGGGTGGTTCAGCGCAAGACCGATGTCACGCACCGTGGCCAGAGCGGCGTCGCGTTGCGCGCCTTCGAGAAGAGGCTTCCATGTCATCTGTGCGATCGGAGGGTGAGAGACGCCGCCCGCGAAGCGGCGTCTCTACACCAGGGTTCCGTGGTTACGGACAACAGGTCGGCGGGGTGCACTCCGAGCCCGACGGATTGCAGGAACGGAGGGGGACCGTCTCCACGCCGATGGGGCCGGCGGGGAGCTTCTGGGTGAGAAGGGCGAGGGTCTCGACGCTCAGGTCGAGCTGGATGGTGGTTTCTTCCTGTTTCATTTGATTTCTCCTTTCGTCATTCAACGTCAGAGGCGGGAGAAAGGGGCACGAGGTGCCCTCCTTCTCCTTGCTACAAAGCCACGCACCGGTACGTCCTTCCAAAATAGGGACGTAACAACGGCAAGTCAACACTGAGGGTGTTAAGGAAGTGAAATGTTACAGCATCGACTGCGCCGGCGGGCTCAGCATGGTAGTGTAGTTGCACACTTAGCACTACAAGAGAAGGCCGGTCAGCGCGAGCCCGCCATCATCCGCTCCAGCCGGATGAAGTGCTCCAGCATCTCCGTGTAGATGCGGTCCGTCTTCTCGTGCAGATGGGCCACCTCGAGCTCGGCTTTGATGTTCACCTCGTACTCCACGTCCGACCGCACGTGGTCCTTCTCGGCCTGCCGGTTCTGGCTGATCAGGACGAAGCAGGAGAGAAAGATCGCCTCCAGGGAAACGATCATGGTGAGCAGGCCGAAGGGGTAGGGGTCGAACGCCCGCAATCCGAGGGGCAAGGTATTCAAGGCGATCCAGCCGACGAACCAGAGAAAGTTGAGGAGGAGGAAAGGCATGCTCCCGCTGAACCAGGCGATCCAGTCCGCCACCCGCTGCAGGGAGCTGAGATGCTCCTCCACCTCCTCGTTGACGTTGCGGGAGACGCGCGTCTTCAACAGCTCGTCCGCTTTCCTGGTCATGTGGCCCATGGCCGCGAGGAGCCGCAGCGCCGCCGCCGGCGTCTTCTGAAACAGCAGCAGCAGATCTTCCCGGTCGAGCTCCAGCAGCTCGGTATCGGCGAGGGCCACCGCCGTCGCCGTACGCGCTCCGCGGTCGAGCAGGGCGAGCTCTCCGAAAATCTCGCCCGCGCTGGCCACGGCCAGCACGATCTTCTGGCCGGCCGTGTCCTTGATGAACAGCTCCACCTCGCCGGTGCGAACCACGAACAGCGAGTCGCCCGGCTCGCCGGCATTGAAGAGAATGGCGCCGGCCGTCAGCGTTTTGAGGTCGACGACGCGGGCCAGCCCTGCCCGGTCCTCCTCGTTCAGGTGCTCGAAGAGCTCCACCTTGGTCAACATTTCCGCATCACACGCCATCGTGTTTCCTCCACTCGAAGTGAGCCGCGAGTGTACGTCGCGACGGCATGCTATGGTGGCCGCCGATGGCGCAGGCCGAGCCGGGAGTGGAGTCGTTCATCACGCGGAGGCTGGCGGAGGCATAATCCCCCGATGCAGCAATACCTCACCCTCGTCCGGCACATCCTCGATCACGGCGCCGAAAAGTCCGACCGAACCGGCACGGGCACGCGCAGCGTCTTCGGCTACCAGATGCGCTTCGACCTCGGCCGGGGCTTCCCCCTCCTCACCACCAAGAAGCTCCACCTCCGCTCCATCATCTACGAGCTGCTCTGGTTCCTGCGCGGCGAGACGAATGTCCGCTTCCTGCGCCAGAACAAGGTCACGATCTGGGACGAGTGGGCGGATGCGGACGGGGAGCTGGGGCCGGTGTACGGCTACCAGTGGCGCTCCTGGCCGGCTCCGGACGGGCGGCACATCGACCAGATCGCGCAGGTCATCGAGCAGATCAAGCGCAACCCGGACTCGCGGCGGCACATCGTCAGCGCCTGGAACGTGGCCGATCTCGACCGGATGGCGCTCCAGCCTTGCCACGCGCTGTTCCAGTTCTATGTCGCCGGCGGCCGGCTCTCCTGCCAGATGTACCAGCGCAGCGCGGATGTCTTCCTCGGCGTGCCGTTCAACATCGCCTCCTACGCGCTGCTCACCCTGATGGTGGCCCAGGTGACGAACCTGCAGCCGGGCGACTTCGTGCACACGCTCGGCGACGCGCACCTGTACTCGAACCACCTCGAGCAGGCCCGCCAGCAACTGGCGCGCGATCCGCGTCCGCTGCCCACCATGAAGCTCAACCCCGAGGTGACGAGCATCTTCGACTTCGAGTTCTCCGACTTCACCCTGGAGAGCTACGACCCGCACCCATCGATCAAGGCGCCGATCGCGGTATGAGGCTCTCCATCATCGCCGCCCTCGCGGCGAACGGCGTCATCGGGCGGGACAACCGGCTCCCCTGGCGGCTCTCCGCGGACCTCAAGCGCTTCAAGGCGCTGACCATGGGGCATCACCTGGTGATGGGACGCAAGACCTTCGCCTCGATCGGAAGGGCGTTGCCGGGGAGGACTACCATCATCATCACCCACGACGAGGGCTTTCGGGCGGATGGCGTGCAGGTGGCGCACTCCATCGACGAGGCGCTGGCTCTGGCGCGCGATGACGACGAGGTGTTCATTGCCGGCGGCGCGGAGATCTACCGCCAGGTGCTCCACCTGGCCGACCGGATGTACCTGACCCGCGTGCATGCGGACGTGGAGGGCGACGTCACGTTTCCAGAGTTCGACGACGTGACGGAGTGGCGCCTCGACGACGTCGAGCATTGCGAGGCGGACGAGAAGAACGACTACCCCTTCAGCTTCCTCGTCTACGACCGCGCGGCGCCGGCCGGCCACGCCATCGCGGAGAACTGACCCCGCATGTACTGGCGTCTGCTCCGCCACAACCGCGACTTCCGCCTGCTCTACCTCGGCACGCTGGTCTCGCTCGGCGGCGACTGGTTCCTCACCGTGGCCCTGCTCGACCTGGTCCTGCAGCTCACCGGCTCCGCGACGCTGGCCTCGCTGATGCTGCTCTGCCAGACGCTCCCCATCTTCCTCTTCACACCGATCGCCGGCCATGCGGTGGACCGGGTCGACCGGCGCAAGCTGATGATCGCGGTCGACGTATTGCGCGCCGGCGCGTGCCTGCTGCCGCTCCTCGCCCGCACCCAGGCCACGCTGCCGCTGGCATACCTGGGCGTGATCCTGATCTCCATCGGCTCGGCGTACTTCGAGCCGGCCTCGCAGGCCGCGCTGCCCAACATCGTGGAGCCGGAGGCGCTGGGAGAGGCGAACGTGCTGATGGGCTCGACGTGGGGGACGATGCTCGCCGTCGGCGCGGCCATCGGCGGCGCGGTGACGATGCGCTTCGGCCGGGACGTCTCTTTCGTCGTCGACGCATTCAGCTTCCTGGGCTCGGCGGCGCTGCTCTGGCGGATGCGCGGCCGGTTCTCCGAGGAGCGGCAGCAGGCGCAGCCGCCGCTGGTGGAGTCGGTGCGGGAGACGGTGCGCTACGCGCGGACGAATCGCCGCGTGCTGGCGCTGCTCGTCTCCAAGGGCGGCTACGGCCTCGGCGCGGGCGTCATCGCCATGCTCAGCGTGTTCGGGCGGGAGGTCTTCCACGCCGGCGCGTTCGGCATCGGCCTCCTCTTCGCCGCGCGCGGCATCGGCGCTTTGATCGGCCCCTTCGCCATCCGCGCGTTCGCCCGCAGCGACCACGCCCTGTACCGGACCATGGGGCCGACGGTGATCCTGTTCGGCGCCGGCTATGCGGCGCTCGGCGTGTCGAAAACGCTCCTCATCGGCGCGCTGGCCATCCTCGTCGCACATGCCGGCGGCGGCGCGCAGTGGCAGATCTCCACCTACGGCCTGCAGCGCGAGACGGAGGACTGGATCCGCGGCCGCGTCTTCTCCGCCGACTACGGCTTCGTGACGCTGACCATGAGCGTCTCCAGCCTGCTCGCCGGCATCGCCTCCGATGCCTTCGGCCCGATGTGGGCCACGGTAGGGATCGCGTCGCTGGCGATCGGGTGGGGGGTGTTCTGGTGGGTCTGGACGCGGCCGTTGTGGGTGGACGTGTCAGGATGACATTGCCGCTTCCGCCTTCCTCCTCCTGGCTCCCATCATCCAGGGCACCAGCGTCTTCGGGATGGCGATCAGAAAGTAGACCGGGCCGGCCAGCCCCAGCAGGCCGATGTTGGCCAGCAGCAGCGACAGCATGCCGAAGCAGCCCATGAACAGGTTGTCGTAGATGCTCTCCTTGGTGTCGATGCGCTCCACCGCGTTCAGCTCCAGCTCGTCGCGCTTGCTCCAGGCGCGGTGGTAGAGCGCGGCGAGCACGAAGAACACGGCGGCGAAGCCGATGCCGTACACCGAGAAGAGCAGGCGCATGCCGCCGGGCGGGATGTGCGGGTCCTCGCCGCGCAGGCCGTTGACCAGAATGGTGAACATGTACTTGAGCGGGTAGACATAGAAGAGGATGACGAACAGCAGCACGGTGTTGAGCGCCATGGTGGCCCGATCGAAGATCGCGTAGCGGCGGAAGAAGTGGTGGTGCTCGAACCAGATGTCGATGAAGAGGGCGAAGCAGATGGCGAACGGCAGGAAGCCGTGCAGCAGCTCCACCATCTCGCGAAAGTCCTTCGGCACCTCCAGCGAAACCACGAGCAGGGAGACGGCGAAGCCGAAGATCACGTCGCTGAATGCCTCCAGGCGGGACACTTCATGCGCGCGATTCCGGAACGGAATTTTGTCGGCCATGCGGGGATGATAGAGTCCCGCGCGTATGATCGTCATCCCTTTTGCGGGTAAGCAGCCGCGCCTCGGCGAACGGGTGTTCGTCGCCCCGAACGCGACGCTCATCGGGGACGTCGAGATCGGCAACGACTGCTCCATCTGGTTCGGTACCGTGCTGCGCGCCGACATCGACGCCATCCGCATCGGCTCCCGCACCAACGTGCAGGACAACTGCGTTTTCCACGTCACGGGCGGCGTCCACCCGACCATCCTGGCCGAGGAGGTGACGGTGGGGCATGCGGCGGTGGTGCATGGGTGCACGGTCAAGCGCGGCGCGCTGATCGGCATGGGCTCGCGCGTGCTGGACGGCGCGGTGGTGGGCGAGCAGGCGCTCGTCGCGGCCGGGTCGGTGGTGAGCGAAGGGATGATCGTGCCGCCGCGGACGCTCGTCGCCGGCGTGCCGGCCAGGGTCAAGCGCCCGCTGACCGACGCCGAGCTCGAACGCCTCGAGTCCTCGTGGCGGCACTATGTCGAATACAAGGAAGCCTATTTAACGATGAACGAGGAAGGATGAACGATGAACACGGCACACCACGTTCATCGTTCATCCTTCATCGTTCATCGTTTGCCGAAAGTGTCATGAACCGAACTTACTCCGGAACCCTCCGCAAATCCAACGTGTCCCACACCGTGTCATTGGCCGGTTGGGTGCAGAAGCAGCGCGACTTCGGCGACCTGATCTTCATCGACCTGCGCGACCGCAGCGGCATCTGCCAGGTGGTGGTCGACCGCGGACGGGGCGCCGACGACGAGCTGGTGAACGCGGCGAAGGAGCTGCGCTCCGAGTACGTGGTGCGCATCGAGGGGACGGTCGTCGAGCGGAGCGACAAGACGAAGAACGCGAACCTGCCGACCGGCGAGATCGAGGTGATGGCCACGCGCATCGAGCTCCTCGCGCGCGCCGAGACGCCGCCGTTCCCCATCGAGGACGACACCGATGCGGCGGAGGAGCTGCGCCTCAAGTACCGCTATCTCGACCTGCGCCGCCCGTCGCTGGCCCGCAACCTGATGCTCCGCCACAAGCTCGTCTTCGCCGTGCGCGACTACTTCAACCGCAACGGCTTCCTCGAGATCGAGACGCCGAACCTGACCAAGTCGACCCCGGAAGGGGCGCGCGACTACCTCGTGCCGAGCCGCGTGCACAAGGGGCAGTTCTACGCCCTGCCCCAGTCGCCGCAGATCTTCAAGCAGATCCTCATGGTCTCCGGCCTCGACCGCTACTTCCAGATCGCGCGCTGCTTCCGCGACGAGGACCTCCGCCGCGACCGGCAGCCGGAGTTCACCCAGATCGACGTCGAGGCCTCGTTCATCGACGAGGAGTTCGTCTACTCCCTCATCGAGCAGCTGTTCGAGGAAGTGTTCCCCATCGCCGACGTCAAGGTGACGACGCCGTTCCCCCGCCTGACCTGGCAGGAGGCGATGGACCGCTTCGGCATCGACCGGCCGGACATGCGCTTCGGCATGGAGCTGGTGGACATCACCGAAGCGGCGCGCACGATCGGGTTCGAGCCGTTCCAAGCGGCGGCCACGGTGCGCGGCATCGTGGTGCCGGGCGGCGCGTCGCTCTCGCGCAAGCGGATCGACGAGCTGACCGAGGAGGCGAAGAAGCTCGGCGCCTCCGGGCTGGTGTGGCTGAAGTTCGATGCGCAGCGCGGGGCATCGATCAAGAAGTTCCTCACCGATGCCTCGTTCGATGCGCTGCGCTCGGCGCTGCAGGCCGGTGAGAATGATCTGGCGCTGGTCGTGGCCGGCAAGCAGACGGTCGTTTGGGACGTGCTGGGCAACCTGCGGCTCAAGGTGGCGAAAGAGCAGGGGATGATCCCCGCCGGCAGCTGGAACTTCCTCTGGGTCACCGACTTTCCGCTGTTCGAGTGGGACGAGGAGTCCGGCCGCTACTTTGCCCGTCATCATCCCTTCACCTCGCCGCGGCCGGAGGATCTGGACAAACTGGAAACCGATCCCGGCTCCGTGCTGGCCCGCGCGTACGACGTCGTGCTCAACGGCCTGGAGCTGGGCGGCGGCTCGATCCGCATCAACCGTCCCGACGTGCAGGAGCGGATGTTCGCCGCCCTCGGCATCTCGGCCGAGGAGGCGCGCTCGCGCTTCGGGTTCCTCATCGATGCCTTCCGCTACGGCGCCCCGCCCCACGGCGGCATCGCCCTCGGCGTCGACCGCATCGCCATGCTCATGGCCCGCGGCGAGTCGCTCCGCGACGTGATCGCCTTCCCCAAGACCGCGCGGGCGCAGGACCTGATGTGCGACGCGCCATCGACGGTGGATGAGAAGCAGCTGGCGGAGCTGGCCATCGCCTTGCGAAAGTGAAACCTGTGGGGCCGGCTCTCAGCCGGCCCGTCATCAACGAATAGCTGGACCGGCTGAGAGCCGGCC
>DASYMJ010000051.1:0-10598 GCA_036009105.1 Thermoanaerobaculia bacterium
CCCCACGTTTCGGAGAACGCCGCGGCCTTGCGTGTTGTGCTCACCCCGGAGGACCTGGCCGCCATCGACGAGATCGCCCCCAAAGGCGCCGCCGCCGGCGACCGCTACCCGGACATGAGCCTGGTGGACCGCTAGCGGCGCGTTGCATACGCCGGTGATGCAGGGACCAGCCAGGGATCTCCGATACCAGGCGAGGTCCGATCGGAGCGCCCGTGCGCGATCGGGTGGTGATCGCCGACGAAGTTCGGGTTCGACATCGCACCGGACGGCACGCGCGGCCCCGGTTTGAACAGCCGGCCGGAGCACATCCGCGACCTCGCATACGCGGCAATGAAGCGGCTGAGGGTCGAAGCGATCGATCTCTTCTATCAGCATCGCGTCGATCCGGACGTGCCGATCGAAGAGGTCGCCGGCGCGGTGAAGGAGCTCATCCGAGAAGAAAGGTGAAGCATCTCGGACACGCTCGAAGAGCTCGGCATCGGGTTCGTGCCGTTCAGTCCCCTTGGCGCCGGCTTTCTCACCGGCGCGATCGACGAGACGACGAAGTTTGCTCCGGGCGACTTCCGGAACGTGGTCTCCCTCCCGCTTCTCCGCTGAAGCGCGAAAGACGAATCAAGCCTTCGTCGATCTTCTCCGGCAGGTCGCGGAGCGGAAGGGGCCGCCCCCCGCACAGATCGCACTCGCCTGTCTCCTCGCGCAAAGACCTTGGATCGTGCCGATCCCCGGAACCACCAAGATCCACCGGCTGGAAGACGGACGTCGCATTGACCACCGACGACCTCAGCGAGATCAACGACACCGCGTGGCAACTGACGATCGAATGCCCGAAGCCGCACTCCGCATGACGGGACGGTGAGGAAGTACGCGGCCGATGAACGTCTCCGCCTCGGTGTCTGCCGGACTCCTTTCTGGCGCGATGCCGCCATTCGTCACGGCGGCGATGTAACCGTCGTGCACCTTTCCGGAGATCGGCATCCGCGGCAACACGTGCTTTAGAGCGATGAAAGCGTCCTGTCGCTTTCGTTGCTGATGGCCGGCGTGGGGAGGGAGCATGCCCGCGGGGCTGCGCATCGATGCGCGATATTGTTTGCTCTCTGTTCTGCCCTCAACGGCACCCATTCCTACCTTGGACGAGAGCCGCGTGGTAAGATGCTGTCCAGCGCTTGAAGGCAACTTCAGGGCGCTTGTATCTGTAGGATAACACGACACTTCCCTCCGCACGCGGGCGTAGCTCAGTTGGTAGAGTAGGAGCTTCCCAAGCTCTTGGTCGCGGGTTCGAATCCCGTCGCCCGCTCCAAGCGGAGACCCTGCGCCGTCTTACCTTAGCGGCTGCCCTTGCCATCCCTGATTGCCGCGTCCGCTTCGCTCCTGCACCGCTCGTCCCACGAAATCCCAACCTTCATTTGCACTCGCCTGATGTAGTGTTATAGTCAACTACATCACCAGAGCCGAGGCAAGGCGATGGCTCGGCGCCGTGGGCGGCGCGGAAAGGATCCGTTTGATGCGAACGATGGCGGGTGTTCATGCGGTGGCGGCGGTGCTGGGGCTCGTCTCCGGCTACCTGGCGCTGTACTCCGGGAAGGGGGCGAGGCTGCATCGCAAGAGCGGGAGGGTCTTCGTCTACGTGATGGTCACCATGGCGCTCCTGGGCAGCGTGCTTGCGGCGGTGCTGGGCAAGGCGCCGGCGGCGAATGTTCCGGTGGGGCTTTTCACAACCTATCTGGTGATCACCGGCCTCACCACGGTCAAGCCTCCGGCCGCGGGCGGGCGCTGGCTCCATCTCGGGGGCCTGCTCGCGGTGGCCGCGCTCACGGCAGCGTTCTTGACGTTCGCCATCGAGGCGGCGGCCAATGGCGGCTACAGGAATGAGGTCCCGGCGTTTCCCCTCTTCATGTTCGGCGGGGCTGCACTCCTGGCCGCGATCGGCGATGTTCGGATCTTGCGGGCCGGCCAGCCACAAGGCCCCAAGCGCATTGCCAGGCATTTGTGGCGCCTGTCCTTTGCGCTGCTCGTGGCGGCGATCTCGTCGGGCCGGATCATCCCGAAGTCGCTCCATACGCCGCCTGTCCTCGCCCTTCCCACGCTCGCCGTGCTGGTGCCGATGTTCTATTGGCTGTGGCGCCTCGGCACCGGAAGGCCGCTCCGCGGCCGGGGCGGCCGGCGTTCGGCCGCTGCCAGGAGCGTTCCCGACCTCCATCCCGCGGTGGTGGCGCCATCGAGTAAATGATGCGTGGAACGGGCCGCAACGAACGCGCGCGGAGCCCCGAATCGAGCTGTTGAGCACGACACGTTTTTCTTCGTTGCCGCACTAAACGTATAGGCGGGCCATCCGCCCTGATGTACTGAAGGAGGACATCATGAAATACGTTTGGTCATTGTGTTTCTGTCTGATTGCGGCGGAGGCGTTCGCGACGAATGCGCCGGGCAATCTGGCAGCCACCGGGCTGTCCAGCAGTTCGGTTTCCCTGACGTGGACCGACAATTCGACGGATGAGATCGGATTCACGTTCATGTTCGACACCAGCAGCGCATTCACCAGCCCGACCTACGTCTGGGCGGGTGGAGCCAACACCACCAGCTACACGCATACCGGCCTCAATGCAGCGACGACCTACTATTACAAGATCAAGGCGGAAGGAAACCCGGACTCCGGCTGGACTGCAGCCGATAGCGCCACCACCGCGCCGTCGAATCTCGCCGGTACGGCCACCTCCAACAGCGCCGTCGGCCTGACCTGGAACGCGAACGGGAGCAATGCAAATATCACCGGCTATACGTACGCTTACGCGAACAACAGTTCCTTCAGCGGGGCGACGTATGTATGGGTGGCGGGGAACGGGACGGGCAGCACCTCGCGCGGCGGACTTGCAACGGCGACGACGTACTGGCTGAAGCTCAAAGCAGAGGGGACGGCCGACGCGCTCGACTCGCCATATGGCACCGCTGTGGCGGCCACGACCACGCCGGCGAGCGTCGCCGCGACGGCGGTCTCCAGCAGCCAGATCAACATCTCGTGGTCCGGTAACGGAGCGAACGCGAACATCACCGGGTACACCGTGGCGCGCGCGACGAACAGCGCATTTACCGGCGCCGTCTATCAGTACGTGAACGGCGCGGGCGCGACCAGCTTCAGCAGCACCGGCCTGACCGCCGGGACGACCTACTACTACGAGGTCAAGGCGGAAGGGACGGTGGATGGGTACGATTCGCCGTTCACCGGCGCCGTCACCGCAACCACGAGCGGCGCGGCGCCCAATGCGCCGAGCGGCCTCTCGGCGGCGGCGATCTCCAACTCGCGCATCGACCTGAGCTGGACCGACAACTCCACCAACGAGACGGCGTTCGAGCTCAAGCGTGCGACCGACGGCGCGTTCACGCAGAACGTGGTCTGGATCGGCGGCATTCAGGGCGCGACCTACTCCAATACCGGCCTGGCCGCGAACACGACGTACTACTACAAGGTCCGGGCGAAGGGGTCGGTCCAGGATTCCGCCTATTCCGCGGCGGCGAGCGCCACCACGCTGCCGTCCGATCCGACGGTGCCGCAGCCGCCGAGCGGCCTCACGGTGACGGCGGTCTCCAGCACCAGCGTGACGCTGAGCTGGACGGACAACTCCACGAACGAAACCGGATTCGAGGTCGAACGCGCCACCGACAGCGCCTTCACCCAGAACGTGGTATGGAGCGGAGGCCTCGGCGCTCCGCCGTACACGAACAACGGCCTCACGCCGAACACGACCTATTACTACAAGGTCCGCGCGGAAGGCTCGGCCGGCAAATCGGCCTATTCGAACAGCGTCTCCGCCACCACGAGCGGCGGGGTCACCGGCGGTGTGCCGATCTCGCCCCGATTCTTCGGCATCAATGCCTGGATGCCGTCCCAGGTCGGCGGTGCCGAGAAGAACGGGAAGCTCGATCAGAAATGGCCGCAGGTGCAACAGAGCGGGGTGCGCAGCATGCGCTACGGCGGCATCGCCGTCGACCAGGCCGATCCCTACTGGATCGACAACCCGTCGCCGACGCCGTCGAGCTACTGCGTGACCGGTGACTCCCGCGAGACGGCCATGAAGCAGTACGCGCAGATGGTCGACTCGATGCGCGCCATCGGCGCCGAGCCGATCCTGCAGGTGCCGGTCAACGCCGAGCATTACACGCCGCAGAAGGCCGCGGCGCTCGTGCAATGCATCAACATCACCTTGAGCAAAGGGGTGAAGTACTGGTCGATCGGCAATGAGCCCGACCTGATGTACGCCGGCTATGGAGCGCCAGAAGTCGCCCGCTACATGCGCTCCTTCGCCACGGCGATGAAGGCGGTCGATCCATCCATCAGGATCCTCGGCCCCGAAACGGCCTGGTACGACACCGCAATTCTGAACAGCCTCGTCTGCGGAGCGGACGACATCACCGGCGCGATCGGCACGAACACGTACTCGTATGTGGACGTCATCTCGTTCCACACGTACCCGTTCCCGGACAAGGACGGCAACGGCACGAAGTACTGGCCGACGCGCGGCGCCGTCATTACGGAGCTCGACACCTTCAAGGCCAATCTCGTCTCGCTGGCGGACCGCGTCTCGCAATGCAACGCCGCGAAGAACCGAACCGGCGACAATGCATTGAAGATCGCGGTGACCGAGGCGAACATCAACTATGACAATCCTTCGGACGACAATCTCGACGGCGTCGGGGCCACGAGCTTCCTCGGCGGACAGTTCTGGGCGGAGATGATGGGCGTGGCCATGCTGCAGGGGGTGGACATCTTCACCTTCTGGAGCGTCATCGAAGGAAACGACGTCACGAGCGACAAGGGGTATCTCTGCCGCGACGGCGTGACCATCCATCCTTCGTACGATCACTTCAAGCTCATGGCCACGCATTTCCGTGGCAATGCGCTGCAGACGATCGACACCCAGCCGAACGTGAAGACGTTCGCGGCGAAGGACACGGACCAGATCGCGGTGATGATCCTCAATGAAGACGGCGCCGCCACGTTCCCCTATGACGTGCGTCTCGACAGCGCGCCGGTCTCCGGCGCCGCCACGCTGAAGATCAACGTGCCCGCCGGCCTCGGGATCGAATCGGCCGGCACGATCGGGCCGCAGTCGACGGTCCTGCTGCTCTTCGACGCCAACGGTACTCGCATGCAGACGATCACGCTGCAACGCTGACGCAATGAAGCTGCCGGCCCGCTTCCTCGCGGGCCTGCAGCATTGCGAGGTAGGGACGCCCCCCTCCCGCGACTCTCCTGACAGGTAAGGGAGAGAGTGTATGGATCTGACGAAGGTCAAGTACTGCAGGATTCATCCGGCGGTCGGCATTGCGCGGGTGGGAGGTAGCGAAGAGGGGTACTTCATCGGCCCGGAGGTGCCGAACTACGACGGGACGCCGCCGGCGGGCGGTTGGAAGGATGAAGACGGCCAGCTCCTGCGGCAGGTGGCGAGATTCCGCGTGTATGGCTACGACGCGAACGGCAACGTGCTCGGCGAGGTGCTGCCCGGCGACGGCGTGGAGATGACCTGGAGCGCGCACGTCGCCAACAGCAAGGCGGCGTGGTACGACTTCGATGAGGCGATGGACATCCCCTCGTTCGACGGCAGCCAGGGGACGGCGCCGAAGCAGAGCGGTCTGCGCAACGCGAACGCCGCCGATCGGGCGCAGCTGGTCATCGATCCCGGTCCCCGCGAGATCAGCGGCAGGAAGACCCAGGGGAAAAAGTACGCCTTCACGGGCGGGAAGTTCTTCGGCAAGGAAGTGCCGCTCGGCGAGCTGCGCACGGACGATGCGGGACGCCTGCTCTTCTTCCCGGCGCACGGACACTCGGCCTCGCGAAGCGGCGATCCGGCGACGACGTTCGCGAACAACACCGGGTGGCACGACGACATCGCCGACGGGCCGGTGCAAGCCACGGTGACCATCAAGGGGAGGCCCATGTCCGTCGAGCACGCGTGGGTCGTGGTGGCGCCGCCGGACTATGCGCCGGGCGTGATGGCGGTGGTGACGATGTATGACGTGATCGCGGAAGCGTCGGCGCAGATCGATCCTTCCGTGCAGCCGCGGGTCCCGTCGTTCACCAGGCATGTCGCGCCGACGTTCATCCGTCTGGCGCAGAACCAGTGGGTCAACGCCGGCTTCGGAAAGCTCTTCGGCTTCGATTCGCCGCTCGACCTGGAAGACCTGCTGCCGACCCTGGGAGACAACAGCGAGTTCGCGCGCCCGCTGCGCGAGCAGCTTTTCGCCCGCTTCCGCAGCCCCGACTACCGCACCATGGAGCCCGACGCGATCCCGCCCGTCTACGGCGACAGCACGAACATTCCGGCCACCGACCCGCGGCAGTGGTACGCGGTCACGGCCTACCAGTACGACATCCTGCGCCGCTGGGCCGCGGGGGAGTTCGCCGCCGACTGGACCGGCGCGAAGGCGCCGCGGCGGCTGGAGGAGTACCCGGTGGCCGAGCAGCCGTGGGCGCTCGACTACTCCGCGCTCGAGAATACGATCGGCGGGCCGTTCCATCCCGGCTGCGAGATGACCTGGCCGATGCGGCAGCCGATCCTCTACCAGAGCGCCTTTCGCCTCAAGCTGCGCCGCGGCCCCGCGCCCGACTACGGCCCCTACCTCAACTCGCGGGTCTGCCTCGGCGCGGGCGGGCCGCTCGACGGCAGCGGCCCGGGCGATGTGAGCCGCTGGATGGCCGTGCCGTGGCAGACCGATACCTCGAGCTGTCTCTATGCCTACACCGGCTGGCAGGACGGCGTGTTCCTCCCCACCTTCTGGCCGGTGCGCGTGCCGAACACCGTGCTCACCGACGAGCAGTACGCGATCGTCAACGATCCGGCGCAGCCGTACGGCGACCGCTTCGACGCCTTCAAGTACGACAACCGGCAGTACTGGCTGCGAGCCCTTCCGCCGCGCGAGAACTACAAGGCGGTCATCAATACTTTCGTGACGCAGTGGAACGAGGTCGGCGTGGTGACCAGGACCGACGGGCCTGCCGACAAAAAGTTCCCCTCGCCGCTCTTCGTAGAGATGGGGATGAACGTGAAGCCGCCGGCGAAGAAGCTCCTGGCGCTGGCCGCGGAGGGTGCCGTGGAAGAGCGAGCCGTCGATGCCGGCCGTCGTCCGGAGAACCTGCCCAACCCGCGGCGTTATCGATGAGGTTCGATGTTGCCATCGCGGGGGGAGGACCGGCTGCCGCGGCGGCCGCCCTCCTCCTCGCGCGCGGCGGCCTGCGGGTGGTCGTTCTCGAACGCGGCGACGACCGCGGCGACAAGCCCGGCGAGAGCCTCGCCCCCGCCGCCCGCCCGCTCCTCGAGCGCCTCGGCGGCTGGGACGGGCTGGCCGAGGACGGCCACCTGCCGTGTCACGGCAATCGCTCCGTGTGGGGAAGCGATGGGGTGGATGAGCTGCCGTTCATCTCCTCGCCGTATGGGCACGGCTGGCATCTCGACCGGCGCCGTTTCGAGCGCCGGCTCAACCAGCTCGCCCGCGACGCCGGCGCATTGCGCGTCACGCGCACGAGCGTCTCCGCAATCGAGCGCGCCGGCGGCAGATGGCGGCTGCGCTGTCCTGGAGCGCTGGCGGATGTCGAGGCTGATTTCGTGCTCGACGCGACCGGCCGCGCGAGCCGCATCGCTCGCATGCTGGGGACGCGCCGCATCATCGATGACCCGCTCGTCGCGCTCGTTGCGTTTCTCGAATCCGACGCGGTCGATCGCGACTCGTACACGCTGGTGGAGGCGACCGAGAACGGCTGGTGGTACACGGCCGCGCTTCCCGGAAACCGGCTGGCGGCGATGGTGGTCACCGATCCACCCGCGCCGTCTTTCGTCCCGGCCGGGCATACGCTCGCCAGGATCGAGCGGCACGGCTATCGCCTCGCCGCGCCGCCGCGCGTGGTCGATGCCGGCAGCGCGCGGCTCCGCGACTTCGGCGGCGACGGCTGGCTCGCCATCGGCGACGCGGCCATGTCGCTCGATCCGCTTTCGTCGCACGGCATCGCCACGGCGCTGCACAGCGGCATGCTCGCCGCGGAGGCGATCCTCGGCGGCGAGCGGCGGCGCTATCTCCAGGCCATGGAAGCGATGTGGGACGGCTACAGCTCGATGCGGCGCGCGTTCTACGCCGCGGAGCGTCGCTGGCCGGCCTCGCCGTTCTGGGCCCGTCGCGGTGCTACCCGGCGTAGATTCTGGAACTCCGCGGCGGCCCGCGCATAGAATCCGCGGGCAACGGAGCCTTGTCCCATGATCGATCCCATTCGTCCCGCGCTCAGCCGTACGTTGCCGATGGGGAGGGAGTGGCGATACGAGCTGAAGCTCGACGGCTTCCGCGGCATGTTGTACATCGACGGCGGGCGAGGGGAGTTCCGCTCGAAGACGACCCGGAGCATGGCCGGGTTCGCCAGGCTGGCGGACGGCATCGCGCGCGCTCTCAATGTGGAGAGCGCGATCTTCGACGGGGAGATCATCGTGCTGCGGGACCGGATGCCGCACTTCGCCTCCCTGATGTACCGGCACGGGCGGCCGGAGTACGCGGCCTTCGACCTGCTGGAGCTGAACGGACGCGATCTGCGCGGCCTGCCGTACGACCGCAGGAAGCGGAGGCTCCGGGACGCGATCGGCGATAGCACGGCCATCGGCTACGTGGAGAACCACCGTGAGCCGGAGCTGCTCGAGCTCGTGACGCGGCTCGATCTGGAGGGTATCGTGGCCAAGCGGGCGGACGACCCCTACGGCCCGGCCGCGCGGTGGATCAAGGTGAAGAACCGCGACTATTCGCAGGCGGTCGGGCGGTGGGAGATGTTCACGCGCAACTAGTGGCCACGAAATCCGCGACGATCGCTGATGGCCAGCACCGGCGATTCATCGCCAGTGGTGAAGGGCGGGTCCGGCTTCGGTATGCTGTGGATCAGTTCGGCACGCCGTGGGTGGTCAATGGCGGCATGAAGGGCTGACAGGAGGGTCCGATGCTCAAGAAGATCGTCATCGTCATCGTCGCCATCATCGCCGTCATTCTGATCTGGGCCGCCACGAGGCCCAACGACTTCGCCGTGCAGCGGACGGCGACCATCAACGCCCCGCCCGAAAAGATCTTCCCCCTCATCAACGACTTTCACTCCTGGGGCGCCTGGTCGCCGTGGGAGAAGCTCGACCCCTCGATGAAGAAGACGTACAGCGGCGCGGCCTCCGGCAAGGGCGCCGTCTACGCGTGGGACGGCGACAGCAAGGTCGGCGCGGGACGGATGGAAGTGACCGAGTCGACTCCGTCGTCGAAGGTAGCCATCCAGCTCGACTTCACCAGGCCGATGGAAGGGCACAACATCGCCGAGTTCACGCTGGTGCCGAACGGCAACGCCACGAACGTGACCTGGTCCATGCGCGGGCCGAGCCCCTACGTGGCGAAGCTGATGGGCATCTTCTTCAACATGGACAAGATGATCGGCCAGGAGTTCGACAACGGTCTGGCGAACCTGAAGGCGGCGGCTGAGAAATGATTGCCGGTAATCAGCGATCAGCGATCAGCAATCAGCGATCAGAAGAACGATGAACGCTGCAGACCCGGGGCCGTCATCTCCTGATCGCTGATCGCTGATCGCCGATCGCTGATCGCCACTCGCGGGTAGGGAACCAACCACCACTGTCACACCGTAAACAGGCATCGCAGTCGTCCAGGGGAGGGGAGAAGATCATGTCCAGATCGCGCAAGGGGTTTCTCTTCGGGCTCGTCAGCTCCGTCATCATTCTCGGCATGGTGGCCGGGTGCGCCCACCAGCCGGTGGACCCGAGCTGGAAGTACAGCCAGTTCAAGGAAGTCGAGTTCGATCCCTTCCCCGGCATGGACTTCCAGGGGCGCAACGTCCAGCTCACCCAGGACGAGATCTACGGCCGGGTGATCTGGAACCTCTGGTCGGGCGACAACGGCGGCTTCTGGAACTGGCTGGTCCAGCACGGCTTCGGCACCGCCGACCTCCTCAAGATGGTCGCCTTCCCCCGGCGGGAGCGCTTCAGCGTCTACGGCATCGTCAACCAGCCGGGCTACATGCGCCCCGCGCAGCCGGACCAGTACGGCCTCTACCTCGACGTCCCGCGCGAGGCGAAGTACGACTTCGACAGCAAGATCGATCTCTACACCTACGGCCGCTCCAGCGGCGTGATGGGCCTGCGCCTCTTCCCCAATCCGAAATTCGACGCCTCGAAGTGGGACGTCAAGCGCTTCTACGACGATCCGAACTACTACAACAATCCGAAGCTGGAGCGGCCATACGTGGTCGGCATGGCGTGCTCCTTCTGCCACGTCGGGCCGGACCCGGTGAATCCGCCGGCGGACATCAATGAGCCGGAGTACGCGAACCTCTCCGATTACGTCGGCCAGCACTACTTCAAGGTGTGGGAAGTCTTCGGCCACGAGCTGACGAACGACAACTTCGTCAAGCAGCTCCTCATGACCAATCCGGCCGGCACGCTCGACACCGCGTTCATCGCCACCGACTACCTGAACAATCCCGGCACGATGAACGGCGTGTACGAGATCCCCGGCCGCCTGCAGGTCGCCTATCCGGAGCTCGTCACCGGCGGCGCGCTGAACCTGAAGAACCTCGACCGGCG
>DASYMJ010000052.1:0-12370 GCA_036009105.1 Thermoanaerobaculia bacterium
TCGGCGTCTCGGGCGGGGCGGCGGCGGGGGCGGCGGTGTCGACCGCGCTCGGCTTGGCCCGCGTGCCTGGCCTGGTGCCGCTCGTCGCGTTCGCCGGCGCGTGCGGCGCGACCGGCGTCGTCTTTCTCCTCGCGCGGCGCCGCGAGCACACCGATCCGACCCGGCTCCTCCTCTCCGGCCTCGTTCTGAACGCGTTCTTTTCCGCCGTGATCCTGATTTCGTTCGCGCTCTCGCGGCAGAGCGACCTCACCGCCGCGCTGCGCTGGATGATGGGCACGCTCTTCGGCGCCACCTGGACGAACGTCGCCTTGCTCGCGGTGCTGCTCGTCATCTCCCTCGCCGTGCTGGCCTGGATCGCGAACGACCTGCGCATGCTCGTCTTCGGCGAAGAGGACGCGCGCTCGCGCGGCGTCGACGTGGAGCGCATCAAGCTCATCGGCTTCCTGACCGGCTCCGTGGTCACCGGCGCGGCCGTCGCGGTGAGCGGCATCATCGGCTTCGTCGGCCTCCTGGTGCCGCATCTGATCCGCCTCATCTGGCGCCGCGACTTCCGCCATCTGCTGCCGCTCTCCGCCCTCGGCGGCGCGACGCTGGTGGTGCTGGCCGACCTCCTCTCCCGCTCGCTCGTCACCGCCAGCGAGCTCCCCATCGGCGCCTTCACCGCCCTGCTCGGCGTCCCGTTCTTCCTCTCGTTGTTGCGGAGGGAGCGCTGATGCTCGCCCTGGACGGCGTCTCGTACGGCTACGAAGGCGCGCCCGACGCGGTGCGCGACGTGACCTGCCGCATCGGCGCGCGCCAGCTCGTCGCCCTCGCCGGCCCGAACGGCTCCGGCAAGTCGACGCTGCTCAAGCTCGCGGCGCGCGTGCTGGCCCCGCATGCCGGTTCCGTGACGTTCGAGGGCAGGCCGCTGCAGGAGTGGAACGGCAAGGAGTACGCGCGCCGCGTCGGCTACCTGCCCCAAGATCCGGACCCGACGTTTCCGATGCGCGCCATCGAAGTGGTCGTCTCCGGAAGGGCCCCGTTTCTCGGCCGCTTCTCCTGGGAATCGGCCGCCGACTACCAGGCCGCCGAAGAGGCGCTCGCACTGTGTGATGCAACCTCGCTCGCGCAGCGCTACCTGGATGAGATGAGCGGCGGCGAGCGCAAACGCGTCTTCCTGGCCCGCGTGCTGGCCGGCAAGCCGCAGCTGATCCTGCTCGACGAGCCGCTCTCCGCGCTCGACGTCTCGCACGTGCAGCAGTTCTCCGCCCTGCTCCGCGACGTGGTCGACCGCACCGGCGCCACGGTGGTCTTCGCCTCGCACGACCTGAACTGGGCCGCCGCGTACAGCGACCGCATGCTGGTCATGCAGCGCGGCTCGCTCGCCCTCGATGCCGCGCCGCCCGAGGTGATGCGGCCGGAGCGGATGCGGGAGCTGTTCGGGTTCGATGGGAGGGCGGTTGAGGCTGGCGGACGCCACTGGATCGTGCCGCGGGTGTGAGGGGGGAAAACGTAGGGCCGGCTCTCCAGCCGGCCCATCGTGCTTTACTGCGGCCGGCTGGAGAGCCGGCCCTACATTTCGTAAACGCAATGCGGCGCCCGCCGTCCAAGGCAGCATGAAGCGCCTCCTCGCCCTCGCCTCGCTCCTGCTCCTCGCCGCCTCCCCCGCGAAGCTCACCGAACGGCAGCGCGCCCAGCATGCGCTGAACCGCCTCGCGTTCGGCGCACGGCCAGGCGACGTCGACCGCATGCTGCTGCTGGGCGTCGATGCCTGGATCGAGCAGCAGCTCCATCCCGAGCGCATCAACGACGCGGCGGTCGAGGCGCGGCTGCGCCAGTACGCGACCCTGCAGTACAGCGATACGGAGATGGTCGGCGAGTTCTACAAGCCGCTGGTGGAGATGCGCAAGGCGAAGAAGTCGAAGGAAGAGCTGGATGGCGACCCGGCAATGCGCGAGCTGCGGCAGAAGGCGCGCCGGGTCAGCGCGGAGCTGGTCAGCCAGCGCATCCTCCGCGCGGCCGACTCCGAGCGCCAGCTCAACGAAGTGCTGGTCGACTTCTGGATGAACCACTTCAACGTCTACGCCGCGAAAGGCGTCGACCGCTTCCTCCTCACCAGCTACGAGCGGGACGTCATCCGCCCGCACATCTGGGGCCGCTTCGACGACCTGGTGCTGGCCACCGCCAAGTCCCCGGCCATGCTCTTCTACCTCGACAACGCGCGCTCCCGCGACGGCGCCATCAACGAGAACTACGCCCGCGAGCTGATGGAGCTGCACACCCTCGGCGTCGACGGCGGCTACACCCAGAAAGACGTCACCGAGCTGGCCCGGGTCCTCACCGGCTGGTCCATCCGCCGGCCGCAGGAAGGCGACGCCGGCTTCGTCTTCCGCCGCTTCGTCCACGACCGCGGCGCGAAGGAAGTGCTCGGCCAGAAGATCGCCGCCGGCGGCGGCATGGAAGAAGGGGAGCGGATGATCCGCTTCCTCTCCCGCCAGCCGGCCACCGCGCATCACATCGCGCTCGAGCTCTGCCAGCGCCTCGTGTCCGACGACCCGCCGCCCGCCCTCGTCGCCCGCGTGGCGCAACGCTTCCTCGCCACGAAGGGCGACCTGCGCGAGACCGTGCGGGCCGTCATCACCAGCGGCGAGTTCTGGTCTCCCGCCGCGTACCAGACGAAGTTCAAGTCGCCGTTCGAGTATGCGATCTCCGCCGTGCGCGCGGTCGGCGCGACGGTGGACAACCCGCTGCCCCTCGCCCGCGAGCTGCAGAAGATCGGCGAGCCGCTCTACCTCGCTCAGCCGCCCACCGGCTACAGCGACCGCTCGGACGCCTGGACGAACAGCGGCGCATTGATGGCGCGCCTCAATTTCGCCGTCGCTCTCGCCTCGAACAAGCTGCCCGGCGTGCGCGTGGAGAACGTGCCGCCGCTCGACCTCGACCTCTCCCCGACGACGCGCAAGGCGATCGCCGACAAGGATCCGGTCACCACCGCGGGCCTCATCCTCGGCTCGCCGGAGTTCCAGAGACAATGACCATGAACCGACGCGCTTTCCTCAAGTCCTCCGGCCTGGCCCTCGTCGCCGGCTCGATCCTGCCCAACGTCTTCGTCCGCATGGCGCAGGCCGGCACCGCGCGCGGCAAGCGCGTGCTCGTGGCCGTCTTCCAGCGCGGCGCCGTCGACGGCCTCAATGTCGTGGTGCCGTACGGCGAACAGGCCTACTACGCGGCCCGCCCGACGCTGGCCATCGCCCGCGAGCAGCTGCTCGATCTGGACGGCTTCTTCGGCCTCCATCCCTCGCTCGCGCCGCTCCTGCCGCACTTCAGGAACAAGGATCTCGGTTTCGTGCACGCGGTGGGCAGCCCGGACGCGACGCGCTCGCACTTCGACGCGCAGGACTTCATGGAGTCGGGCACGCCCGGCATCAAGTCGACCCGGGACGGCTTCCTCGCCCGCGCTCTCGGCAAGGACGCGGCGAAGCCGCTGTCCGCCGTCGCTCTCTCGCCGTCGATGCCGCGCATCCTCTCCGGCGCCCGGGGCGCGGTGGCGATGTCGGACGTCTCGCGCTTCGGCGTCCGCGGCACCTCGGCGCCGGTCTTCGAGTCGCTGTACGGCGATGCTTTCGAGGCGGCGAACATCCTCAAGAGCGCCGATCCGGCCAAGCTGCAGCCGGCCAACGGCGCGAAGTATCCCCGCGGCCCGCTGGGCGACTCGCTGCGCCAGATCGCGCAGCTGATCCGCTCCAACGTCGGCCTGGAGATCGCGTTCACGGACGTCGGCGGCTGGGACACGCACGCCGGCGAGGCGAACGCGCTGACGAACAACCTCAAGTCGTTCGGCGAGGCGATCGCCGCCTTCGCCCAGGACCTCGGCTCGCGAATGAGCGAGGTGGTGCTGGTGACCATGTCCGAGTTCGGCCGCACGGTCCGCGAGAACGGCAACCGCGGCACCGACCACGGCCACGCCAACGTGATGATGCTGATGGGGGCGGGCGTGCAGGGCGGGCGGGTGCACGGGCGCTGGCCCGGCCTGACCAACCTCTACGAAGGCCGCGACCTCGCCGTGACCACCGACTTTCGCGATGTGTTCGGCGAGGTGCTCGCGAAACACCTCGCGGTTCCATCGCTGGCTCCCGTGTTCCCCGGCTATGCCGTCAGGACGCCCGGCGTGATGACTTAATCCCCCTACCGCCCGCCCGGTTACTGGTTGCTGGTTGTTGGTCCGATGCGCCTCGCGAATCCGCGGAGCACATCGCACTGACGACGGCCGGCCCGCCCGTTGTTGGTTGTTGTTCCGATGCGCCTCGCAGATCCGCGGAGCACCTCGGACCAACAACCAACAACTGGTCGAGTAGGAGGGTTCAGTACAGCGTCACGTCGCCGAACGGGATCACCTGGTCCTTCACCGCCGCCCAGTCGCCCACGATCACGATCGCGGAACGGTACGTATCGAAATACTTCGCGGCAGCGCGCTGGATGTCCTCCACCGTCAGCGCGGCCAGCTTGTCGTTGAACGTCTCCAGAAAGTCGGGCGGCAGCTGATAGGTGTAGATGGTGGCGATGCGGTTCGCGGCGCCGCGTTGCGTCTCCATCTCCAGCGAGAGATTGCCCGTGCTGAACGTCTTCGCGGCGTCGAGCTCCTCTTTCGTCACCGGCGAGACGCGCATCCGGTCGAGCTCGTACAGCATCTCCAGCAGGGCCGGCCCGGTCACCTCGTTGCGCACCGAAGCGTTGGCCGTCACCTGCCCCGCGCTGCGCCACAGGATCGCGGCGCTCTGCGCGCCATAGGTGTAGCCCTTCGCCTCCCGCAGGTTGTGATTGAGGCGGGACATGAACGCCCCGCCGGCGATGGCGTCGGCCGTGCGCAGCGCGAGGTAATCCGCCGACTTGCGCGGCGGCGCGGTCGTGCCCATGGTGATGACCGACTGCACGGAACCGGGACGGTTGATGAAGTAGATCTGCCGCTTGTCGCGCTTCGGCAGCGCCGGCAGCTCCCCCTTGACCAGCGTCCCCTTCTTCCACGACCCGAACGCCTTGCGCACCTCGGACAGCGCCGCATCGGGCTCCAGATCGCCCACGATGATCAGCGTCGCGTTGTTCGGCACGTAGTTCGCCGCCGCGAACGCGCGCAGCTGCTCGCGCGTGGCGGCCGCGATCTGCTTCGCATCGGGGACGACGAAGCCGTACGGATGCGAGCCGAAGAGCGCTTTCTCCAGCCGCTCGTTGGCCAGGAAGTCGGGGACGGAGCGCTGCTCTTCGATCTCGCCGGCCAGGTTCTGCTTGGCCAGATCGACTTCTTCCTTGGGGAACGAGGCGTGCTGCGCCACATCGCTCACCAGCTCGAACAGCTTCGGCGCGTGCTCGGAGAGAGACGAGGCGTTGATGGTCGTTGCATCGCGGTCCGCGGCGATGCTCAGCTGCCCGCCGATGGCGCGGAGCTCGTCCTTCAGCTCCTTGCTCGTGCGCGTCGCGGTCCCTTCGTTCGCCACCCGCGCGGCCAGCTGCGCCGTCGCGCCGTTGCGGGTCAGGAAGATGAGGTCCGCCGTGATCTTCGGCACGTTCGGCATCGGCACGAGGACGACCGTCAAACCGTTGTCGAGCTTCTTCTCGATGCGCTTCGGCCACGTCGCCGCGCTTGCGCCGAGGGCGAAGCAGAGGATGAAAATCAGGCGTTTCACTTCGTCACCTCCGCCGGGACGCGATCGATGATGGTGCGGTTCTCCGGCACCAGCCAGCGCTTCGCCGCCGCCTGCACCTGCTCCTGCGTCACCTGCTCGAACGGCTCGAGCAGCTTGTTCACGCCCGCCGGGTTGTCGTGGAAGAGCGCCAGGGTGGCCAGGATGTGCGCCCGCCCGTTGCTCGATTCGAGCTGGTCGTAGAGGTTGGAGCGGAGCTGCGTCTTCGCGTTGGCCAGCTCCCGCTTCGTCACGCCGTGCTCGCGGACGTCGGCCAGCACCGCGTCGACCTCTTTCACGATCTCGTCGCCGCTGTGGCCCGGCTTGTAGGTCGTGCGCGAGGTGATGAGCATCGGGCCGTCGTAGTCGAATTCGTTGCCGAGGGTGGAGTTGATGCCGCCGCTCCAGTCGAGGGCGAGGGCTTTGTCCTTGACCAGGCGCTGGTACAAACGCGAGCCGTCATCTCCCTGCAGGATGAGGCTGAGGAGCGCGATGGGCGCGTAGTCGGGCGAGTCCATCGGCGGGAGGTGATAGCCGATGGCCAGGGCCGGCAGATTGGCCAGCTTGTCGGTCTGCTTGACGCGCTTCTCTTTCGTTTGCCGCGGCTCGCTGACGTCGGCATGCTCGGGGACGGACTGCAGGGGGATGTCGGCGAAGTATTTGTCGACGAGCTGGCGGACGTTCCCCGTATCGACGTCGCCCACGATGGCCAGCACGGCGTTGTTCGGCGCGTAATAGGTTCGGAAGAAGTCGCGCACGTCTTCGACCTTCGCCGCCTCGAGGTCGGTCAGGTCGCCGTAGAAGTTGTGCGCGTTGGCCCAGTTCTGGTTCGCGTTCTGCCACAGGTCGAGCCATTCGAAGAGCGCGTACGGCTGGTTGAGCACGTTGACCCGGATCTCCTCGCTCACCACCGCCTGCTGGTTCTTGAGGTTCTCCGGCGAGACGTCGAGGGAGCGCATGCGGTCGGCCTCCAGCCAGAGCGCCTTTTCGACGCGGTCGGAGGGGAGGGTCTCGTAGTAGTTGGTGTAGTCGAGGTTGGTGGAGCCGTTGAAGTTGCCGCCGTTGGTCTCCACCATGCGCGCGTGCTCTTCCTTTTTCACGTTGGCGGAGCCCTGAAACATCATGTGCTCGAACAGGTGCGCGAAGCCGGTGCGCCCCTTCGGCTCGACGCGGAACCCGACGCCGTAATAAACCGCCACGGTCACCGCCGGCGCCGCATGCGCCTCGGAGACGACGACTTTCAGCCCGTTCGGCAGCCGGTAGTAGGTGACAGGGATGTCGAGCGGCTTGCCGTTCGCGACGGCCGCCGCCGCAAACCAGGCGATGGCAAGGAGGGTGTTTCGCATCCGGGCATGGTAGCCGAGGGCGGGCGGGGGAGGCGTTACGTGGCGGTGCCAGTGGCTGAGCGTGGAGTTAGGCGGGCCGGGAACGGCAGGGATGGGGAGCTGGGCTGCCGATCAGCTCACGTTTCGCGTGTAAGCGCGCGCGTGCGCGGATTCAGTCGAAGGCTATCGGTATCGCGTCCCGGCTCATCCCACGTGAGCCGCAGATGAATGTCCTCGTTAGCGTCGACTTTCGTGCACGCTTCGAAATGAAACATCCAGAGCAGGACTCCATCAAGTTTTTGGGTGCCGTTGCCCTCGTAGAAATGTATGGGCGCGCGCGTTCCGCAGAGACCGCATGTCAACAACGCGTCGCGTCGATTTGACTCGCGGCCGGATAGCACTGGTACCGGGACAATTCGATGAACGGCGTTGTCTGTACGGAAACGACGGGAGAGCGAGCCGAGTCAAGCGAATGCGCACCGATAAAGCACTCCGATGAAACGAATCGGGATCTTCCATCACTACCTCCGTAAATGGGGAGGTAGTGATGAAGCGTTCCGTTCTTTTTACCGCGATGTCGTTATGTCTTGTGATGGTGATTTCGTGCCGGCACGTTGCGCCGGATCAGAAGGGCGATCTGATTCTCGCGACGAAGGGGGCCGACCTGAAGGAGTATGCCTTTGCGTCGTATGAAGACGACGCCAAGACCACCGCTTCATTCACGAACCGCGGTGTGCGCGACGGCATCACCCTCAAGAACGACGGAGCGGTCACTCTGAAATACGAAACCGTTCGCGACAAGCGTAAAAATAGTGTCACCACACGGCGGACGACCATGGTTCGGAAAGACCGGACGCTGACGTTTGTCATCACCGATCTCGGAAGCGGCCAGATAGTCGATCAGCAGGCGGTTGTAATTCCTTACAGTGTGGGCGGCACTGGCGGTACCGGCGGGACCAGCAATTTCCCGCTTTGTTCGAGCGCGGTCCCTGATTACCTCTGTCGCCAGCAGCCCGTCTTGCAGTGCGAGGCCAACCGAACCTGCCACATCCAGCGTGGCGGATATGAGTGTTGCGAGACGCCGGGACAGAGCTGCATCGCCGTCGACACCATTGTCGTACCGACCGATCCAAGATGCTCGGTGGCGTATGTGCCGGTGGACAGACTGCTCTTGAGATGACGACGAGGCGCAAGCTCAGTCTCTCAACTTGCGCGGCCCTGCCCAAACACCCAGCTCACGAGCGCCGGCTCGGTGAACGCCCACTCCCACGCGTTATGGTCCACGCCCGCGTATTCGGTGTAGAGCGGCCGGCCGCCGGCCTTGCGTCGCGCGGCGATTCGCTTGCGCGACGCGGATACGGGGACGGTCTGGTCGGAATCGCCGTGAAAGTTCCACAGTGGCGTCTCGATGGAGCCGGTGCCGTCGTCTAAGGACTGATCGCTCCCGCAGCAGATCACTGCCGCGCCGAAAAAGTGCGGACGGAACGTCAGCATGTTCCACACGCCGGCCCCGCCCATCGACTGGCCGGCCACATAGATGCGTCGCCGGTCAATGGGGAGCTCGCGGCACAATGCATCGACAATTTCGAAAGCCAGGCGGGCCCCGTCGCCCAAGCCCGAAACCGCTTTGGCCGTCCCCTGGCTCATCGCATCCGCGTCGTAGCGGATCCATCCCCGATCGGTTTGCGGTGCGACGACGTAACAAGGGAACCGCTTCTGGTTCTCGGGCAGCAACCAGACGCGCGTGCCAAAGATATTGCCGAACGCCAGTTGCCTTTCGTTATCGGTGCCGCTGCCGCCGCTGCCATGCAGGTATATGACTAACGGCACTCTGGCCGCCGTTGCGGGGCGGAACAGGCGATAGGGCATGGCCCAGTCACTGTCATGCGTGCGCGTTTCGAATTTCTTTTCCAGACCTCGAGATTGCGTCTTGAATGCCTCGATGAGAGCCAGCCGCTCCGGCGACGTCGGCGCGCCGGGGGCGAGGCGAGGGAGGCCTGCCGGCGCCGCCGCCAGCCAGCGGCCGAGGGAAGCGGAGCCGAGCAGATACATCACTTCTCGCCGGGTCAGCATCGAGAAGCAAGATACAGCGTCGATGCACGGGACCGGTTTGGATCGCGAAACAAAGCAGTGACGGCGCGGAAAGCGCTCACTTTCCGTTCGCATGCCGTGCCGGCAGCCACACCAGCGCCGCCGCCACCGCCCCCGCCGCGCCGCACAGCAGCCATAGCGCCTGCGGGTTGCGCTGATAGATGAACGTGCCGAGCACCGGGCCGGCCACCATGGCCAGGCTCCACATCAGGATCCAGAGGCCGTTGTAGCGGCCGCGCAGATGCGGCGGCGCGAGATGCGCCACGTATGACCCGGTCACGGGCGAGGACACCATCTCGCCGAGGGTCCAGATCACCACCGTGGCGGCGAGCGCGGGCAGAGTGTGCGCGAAGGCGGTGAGGGAGAACCCGACGCCGACGATGAGGAAGCCGAAGGCCATCACCGGCTCCACGCGCCGATGCTGCGTCCAGGCCGTGATGCCCAGCTCGAAGGTGACGATGAGCACGCCGTTGAGCGAGACCAGCAGGCCATACGTCGTGGTGGAGAATCCCTGCGCCACCACGTGCAGCGGAAACGTCGACAGCCATTGGAAATCGATGGCCGCGGTGAGGAAGCTGGCCACGAGGAAGAGGAGGAAGCGGCGGTTGCGCATCACCGAGCGGAGCAGCTCGCCGCGCTGCTCCTCGTGCGGCGCGGCGCGCACGCCGTGCGGCAGAAACGCGAAGGCGATGATGCCGTAGACGAGGGAGGTGATCGCATCGCCGAGGAAGACGTAGAGGAAGGAGCGGTCGGCCAGGAAGCCGGCCGTGGCCGGCCCGGCGGCGAAGCCGAGGTTGATCGCCCAGCGGTACATGCCGAAGGCGGCGATGCGCCGTTCGGGCGGCACCAGGTCAGAGATGAGGGCCATGCTGGCCGGGCGGTACATCTCGGCGAACATGCCGACCAGGAACGTGAGCACGAGGATGGCCGCGTAGCCGCGCGCCTGGGAGAGGGCGAGCATCGCCACGCAGGAGCCGAACATCGACGTCACGATCGTGTTGCGCCGCCCGATGCGGTCGGCGAGATGCCCGCCGGTCGCCGAGGCGGCCACATGTCCGAGCCCATAAACTCCTACCGCGATCCCGGCCTGAGCCTCGGAGAACCCGTCGCGCTTCATGTACAGCACGAGGAACGGCATCACGAACGTGCCGAAGCGGTTGATGAACGTGCCGCCGAAGAGGATCCACGCCGCGGGCGGCAGCGCGCGGAGGTTCTCGCGCAGCGTGGCCAGGTCAGGCTCCGATCTCGGTGCGCGAGCGGAGGAACCTGGCCACCAGCTGCTCGTCGAACTGCGATCCGGCGCCATCGCGCATCCGGGTCATGGCCGCCTCGTGGTCGAGCGGCGCCTGATACGAGTTGCGCGCCGTCATGGCCAGCCACGCGTCGCAGATCTGGATGATGCGCGCGCCGATGGGGATCTGGTTGCCGCTCATCCGGCTGGGGTAGCCCTTGCCGTCCACCCGCTCGTGATGGCGGAGCACGAGCTGCGCGACCTCCGCACCGAGCAGCGGCTCGACCAGCGCCGCGCCGACGATGGGATGCTCCGCCAGCGCGCGCAGCTCGTCGGCGGTCACGTGCGGCTTGCGGTAAAGCCGCTCGTAATCGAGCAGGCGCATGCCGGCGTCATGCACCAGCGCGGCGAGGCGGATGCACTCCACCTGGGCCGGCGGCAGCTCGAGGATGATGGCGAAGCGCTGCGCCATCATCGACACCTGCCGGCAGTGCTCCACCAGGTCCGGATACTTCTGGAAGTCGGGCTCGAGCAGCTTCTCGGCGATGGTCTGCCGGTCGTTGCGGCCGGAGCCGGCGGCGATCGCCGCGTCCACCGACTGCTCGATCTGCTTGAGGAAGATGTGCAGCGCGCGCTGCGCCTGCGGCTCCGGCGTCCGCTCGAAGGCGACGGTGAGGACGAGGCCCTCCACCGATTGCGCGTTCACCGGCGCGCTGAGGATGGTGCTGATGCCGGCCGCCGTTACCGGCACGACCTGCACGCCGAACGGGTAAACGAGATGGGGGCGGCTCACCGCTTCCGGTTGATGAGTGCGGCGCAGCCAGGCCTGCAGGTGCGACTGGAGCATCTCGATCGCGTCGTCGGTGACCGTGGCGATGGCAACGATCGACTGCGGGTTGCTGGGATGGCCGATCGCGCTGAAGCAGGCCAGCACCGCGCCGGGGATGGCCAGCGTGGCGGGGAGCAGCAGGCGGACGACTTCCAGGTCGCGGTCGGTGAGGACGTGCTTCGCCGTGGCGGCGTGGGTCAGCTGCCGCTTCGCCAGCAGGTCGCGCGCGGCGGCGATGGTGGCGCGGGCGGCGGTGGAGAGCTCCGGCTGGACGGAACCGCGCAGGGCGGGCGGCGGGGGAGGAGGGGTGGCCGGGGTCATCACCTGCCGCAGCGGGGCCGCGGCGGCCGCGCGCTGCTGCTCCTGCGCCGGGTCGGCGGCGAGGGGGATGGGGCCGACGCCGAACAGGTTCTTCGCGCCGAGGAGGCTCAGCACGTCGTTCGCGATCCGCTTGGCCGCTTCGACGTCGGGATGGTCGAACGGCTTGCGGCCCGCCTTGTCCCGCATGTCGATGAATCCGACCAGCCGGCCGCGCGAGTAGATCGGCGTGGCGAGCAGGCGATCGGTCCCCTGGCGGAAGAGCATCTCCGAGAAGCGCTGGTCGGTGGCCACGCCGTTGACGAAGAACGGGCCGCGCTTGATGGCCAGCCGCTCCACCAGGTCGTCCGTGGCGCGGATCAGCTTCCGGGCCGGATCGTTGAATTGATAGAAGGTGACGAGCTCGAAGGTCTTGTCGTTCAGGTCGGGGGAGGCGGAGAGATAGAGCGCCGCCTTCGTGGCCTGCACGTGCTCCATGCAGCCGAACAGGATCTGCTTCAGCTGCGGCTCGAGCGATTTGATTTCGGACAGCATGCGGCGATCCGGCGAAGTATAGGACGCCTCACTGGAACTCGAACCGTACGCGCAGCCGCATGTGCCCCAGGATTGCGCCGACCACCGTGCCGGCCGTGTTCCAGATGACGTCGTTCACATCCGCCACGCGGGAGGGGAGGAAGTACTGCCACCCCTCGATGGCCACGGTCAGGGAGAAGCCGAGGAGGATGGTGAGGACGTAGGTCTGCACGGTGGGGCGCTCTTCGGTGTAGAGGCTGATGAACATCAGGAAGCCCCACGGCACGAAGAGGAGGACGTTGGCGATGATCGGCACCACGATCACGGCCAGCAGCTGCGTCGAGATCTGCCGGTCGCGCAGGATGCGGGTGAGGTGGCGGATCTCCTCGAACGGGATGGGATCGACCTT
>DASYMJ010000053.1:0-3828 GCA_036009105.1 Thermoanaerobaculia bacterium
TTGAACGTGCCGCGGGCATTGAGCCACACGACGGCCGAGGTGCGGTAAGGCTTGCCGCCGATGAGGATCGTCTCGCCGGTGACGGGCGAGACGGAGATCGCGTCGGCGGTGAGGGTGTACTGATCGCCTTCGTCGTCCACCAGCTGGTGGCGCTTCTCGAACGTCTGGTCGGAGGGGCGGCGGACGACGAGCAGGTCCTTGCCGTAGCCGCGCGCGGTGAGGTCGGCGCGCAGCGGATTCGCGGCGGCGGCCGACTCGAAGTCGCCGGCCAGGATGCGGTACATCCCGCCGTTGGAGGCCGAGGGGTCGAAGGTCGTGTCGACGCGCTGGCCGGTGTCGGTCTTCAGCTTCTCCACGTACGGACGCACGCTCTCGATGTCGCTGATGGCCGCCACCTGCACGGCATAGCGCACCACGGCGGCGTTGGCCAGCGGCGCGGTGTCGGTGAAGCCGCGGCGGATGATGTGGGTCTGGGCACCGGCGGTGACGTAGTAGCCGCCCTCGATGCGGGGAAAGGTGACGCTGCCCTGGTCGCTGAGCAGCCCCACCCGGATCCGCGGGTCGGCGATGAGGACAGGGGTTGAGGTGGGGGTGAGCGCGTTCGGGGAGCGCGCGGGCTGGGCGGACGGCTGCGGAAGGGGGGCGGCCGGCCGGGCGGACGGCGTGCTCGCGCAGGCGCAGAGCAGGAGCGTAGGCAGGATGACTGCGATGCGTTTCATGAAGAGAGGCCCCAGCAAAAAGAACGCCCCGCGCGAGGCGGGGCGTTCGGAACAGCACTTGTGGCGTTTTTACGGGATGATGAGGCGGATGACCACCCGGCGGTTGCGCAGGCGTCCTTCCGCGGTGTTGTTGTCGCCGACCGGCTCGCGGCCGTCGCGGCCTTCGACCGTGATGCGGGTCGGATCGATGCCGTGCCGGGTCACGAGGTAGTCGCGCACGGCCTCGGCGCGGCGGCGGTCGAGATCCTGATTCGGACCGGTCGCCTCGCGGTCATCCGTGTAGCCGATGACCAGCGCCGTGGAAGTGGGCTCCTGCTTCATGCGCAGGGCCACGTCGTCGAGGATGGCCTTGGCGATGTTCGTCAGGCGGGCCGAGCCCGGCTCGAAGTGAATCTCGTCCGTGCGCAGCTCGGTGGCGGTGTGCGGCGGCGGTGCGACCGGAGCCGGCTCGGGCGGCGCGACCGGCGCCGGTTCCGGGGCGGGCGGCGGCGGGGGCGGGGGCGTGTACGGGGCGGGCGGCGGGGGGGCCACGGTCGCCAGGTGCAGCGGCGCGTAGGTCAGGCCGACCAGGCCGGAGAGACCGCAGTCGTCGAGCTCCGTGAAACGGCACTCGTCGTTGTCATAGGAGAACTTCTGCACGTTCCAGCGGGCGCCGGCGTTGATGGCCCAGCCGCTCTCGCCGAACCAGTGCCGGATGCCCGTGACGAGGAAGAGCGGTGCCTTCGGCTTGAGGTCCCCGCCGGTGTAGAAGACGGCGTTCGCCTCGCTGATCCAATTGGTGGTGCGCCAGAAGGAGAGCGGGATGTTCAGGCCGCCGTCGAGATGGAACTCGTTCGGCAGGTCGATGTCGCTGCTGGTCGCGAAGTTCGTCTTGTTGGCGTCGCGCTTGCCGACGATGACGTACGTGCCGGAGAGCGACCCGATGCCGCGCGTCCAGTGGGCGCCGACACCGAAGCTGCCGTTGCCGGTGGAGATGCCGCTGCTGTCCTCGCCCGTCGGAAGGTCGGCGGAGAGGGAGAGGGCGAAGTGATTGGGGCCGCCGGCCGGCAGGAGGCCGAACTTGGTGGCCAGCTTCACGTCGCCGATGCCGCTATCGCTGTTGCGGCCCTGATAGAGCCAGCCGTTGATGAAGCCGGCCCGGTCGCCGCCGTTCGTCTTGATGTGGTCGTACGGCACCATGGCGCTGACTTCCCAGCGATCGGTGATGCCGTAGCCGACGGAGGCGCTGAGGCGATAGAGGTCATAACTCATGTCGCGGTAGCGGCGGGCCGTCAACGGTGCGAACTGGCGGGCCGGCGCGGCGAGCAGATCCCAGTCGTTGAAGTAGAGCCCGAAGGAGAAGTCCCCTCCCCGGAGCTGGTCGCCGGTAACGGTCGTGAACAGGCCCGTCTGACCATTGATGCTCGGAGCTACGATCGCGATCTGGTCTTCGCGAGTCATCGTCCCGCTCGAGTACGTCGCACTCGCCTGTGCGAAAGCGCTCGCGGTGACCAGGAAACACAACAGGGGAAATAAGAACCGATACCTGAGACGCAACAAGTCACACCTCCTAATGGATACGCGCGGTATCCGTCCGCAGCATATAATGCCGCCGCGTTACAAACATTGTGCCAGAGAGGTCGATCGTCTTTTTCGTAAAGACTTCAAGGTCTTGAGTTTACCATAGGTTGAGCGTCATGCACGCATAGCGATGGCTCCATAAGGACGGCACTGAGAGAATGCGCAGAACCTCCCTCGCCCTGGTCATCTCGGCACTTATTGCCGTGACGTCTTCCGCACAGACGCCACCCCCGCCCCCCACCCCTCAGCCCGCGCCCCACCCCGCTCCCGCGCCCGCTCCCCCCGCCGCCGAGCCCGCCCCTGCTCCCGAGGCGGCTCAGCCGCCGGCCGAGACGCCGCCTGCGAACGTGACGGCGCCCGATCAGCAGCCGTCCATCCTCTCCCGCGCCGCCGGCGCCTCGTACGACCGGCGCGAGTCGCTGCCCAGCGTCAACATCTACCTGCCGGAAGGGCAGGCCTCCATCCGCCTGCGCAAACTGATCCGCAACGTGCTCTTCGAGAGCCAGATCGACTACAAGTTCGTGGAGGGGGACATCAGCACCTTCCTCCGCTACAAGTACTACGCGCGGAACTTCTGGTACAAAATTGCCGTCTTCGACTCCATCGGGTTCCCGGACGTCGGCTCCACCAGCAAGCAGGAGTTCGAGCGGGTCCGGGGCGGCCTGCTCCTGGCCGAGATCCCCCGCGACTACAACCGCCGCTACTTCTGGCTCCTGCAGAACGACCGCCTCACCTTCGGCGACACCACGAACCCGGACAACCGGAAGAACAACGTCTATACGAAGATCGGCTTTCAGTACGGCACGCAGTTCGACGAGCGGATGAACGCGATCGTGGGCGAGTCGCGCGGCCGGATCACCCCGGTGCTCACCGCCTTCCGCGAGCTCGGCCCCCAGAAGTTCGGCTTCGCCGCCGCGGTGACCGAGTCGGCGAACGTCTGGACCGGCTCCTACAAGTACACCAAGCTGGAGAGCGAGGTGCTCAAGCGTTTCGACGTCACCGGCACCTCCTTCTTCGTCTCCCGCGCGCACGTCGGCTTCTTCCCCGTGCGCACCACGGTGGACGCCGCCGCGGCCGATCCGATCGCGCGCTACTCGATCCCCCGCTACGAGATGTTCAAGCTCGGCGGCCGCGAGGCGCTCCGCGCGCTGAGCGACAAGGCCGAGTCGGAGGGAACGCACGAGGCGCACCTGACCAACGAGTACTTCGTCCCCATCTTCCGCAACAAGGACTTCCGCACGTTCCTCCTGCACTGGAACACCATGTACGGCATCGCGTACCTGGGCGCCGGCTCGGTCGGCTTCGACTATGGCGACCTCGGCAAGTCGAATCACACCGTGGTCGACGCCGGCATCGGCTCGGAGATGAGCATCACCATCCGCGACTTCGACGTGCTGTTCAGCGTGATCTACTCCCACACGCTGCATGCGCCGGACGAGTTGAAGGGTGGGAAGCTGCGGTTCTCGATCCGGACGATTCGGTGATTCAGTTATCGGTTGTCAGTTGTCGGTTGTGAGTAAGAGACGCTACTGACAACTGACAACCGATA
>DASYMJ010000054.1:0-26059 GCA_036009105.1 Thermoanaerobaculia bacterium
TGCGGCGCAGCAGAAAGCTGCACTTCTGGGACTCGAGCGACATGACCATCGACTACTCGCTGCGCGTTCCGCAGCGGATCGCGCTCGACCTGCACACCGTGAACGGGCGCATCGCCACGACCGGCATCGGCGGCGCGACGCAGGTCACGACCGTGAACGGGCCGGTGGAGGTGGAGACCAGCGGCACGAGCGAGCTGTCCGCGAAGACGGTGAACGGCCGCATCCGCGCCAGGTTCATCCAGACGTTCCAGGGCGCGAGCCTCAAGACGGTGAACGGCGACGTGGAGACGGTGCTGCCGAAGAGCGCCTCGTTCGTGTGCGACCTGAGCCAGGTGAACGGCGACTTCGAGGCCTCCTTCCCGCTGAGCATCCACTCCCACCCCGGCAGCCGCCGCGTGTCGGGCGAGGTGAACGGCGGCCGTTACGAGCTGAAGATCTCCACCGTGAACGGCGACATCGAGGTGCAGAACGGCGGGGCGCCTGCTGCGCCCCCGGCACCGCCAGCGCCTCCCGCGGCGCCCGCGCCGCCCCCCGCAGACGCGAAGTAAAATGTAGGGCCGGCTCTCAGCCGGCCCAGCTATCCGTGACGATGGGCCGGCTGAGAGCCGGCCCTACATTTTCCTCCTCTATACTCGCGGCGCATGCGGTTGTGGCGCCCTCTGCTCGTGGTCCTGCTGCTCGCGGCGGCCGCCCTCGCTCCCATCCGCAGCTACGACTCGTTCTGGCATCTCGCTAGCGGCCGCTGGATCCTCGACCATCGCGCGCTGCCGCTCACCGATCCGTTCGCCATCGCCAGCGACCGCGTGCCGTGGATCAACGGCGAGTGGCTCTTCCAGGTCGCCGCGCGCTGCATCGAGCTCCTCGGCGGCCTGACCGCGGTGTGGATCGCACGCGCGCTGCTGGTCGGCGCCATCTTCGTGATCGGCTGGCGTACATCGAACGCGCCGCTCCTCGCCTCCCTCGCCTTCCTGGGCGGACATCAGCAGCTCGATGCCCGCCCCTCCGCCGCCGCGGCGCTGCTGCTCGTGCTGGCCATTGCGACCGTGCGCAAGCCGATCCTCTTCGTGCTCGTGACCATCGTCTGGATCAACGTGCATCCCTCCGCGCTGCTCGCTCCGCTGGTGGCGCTGCTGCTCACCCGCGAGCCGCGCACCATGGCGGCCAGCGCCGTCGCGCTGCTGGTGAATCCGTTCGGCTGGCGCGGCATCGCGGCGCCGCTCGCGTTGACCTCTTACGTCGGCAGCGGCGAGCTCGTGAATGCGGAGTGGCTTCCCAGCCCGCCGCTCGTTTTTCCCATGCTGTACATCACCGTGGTGATCGCCGCGGTGCTGTTCGCGTTGAGCAAGGACAAGCGCTCCGATCTCTGGCGCACGTTGCTGCTGGCCGTGTTCGCCGCGCTGGCCATCCGGCACGTGCGCAATCAGGGGTTGTGGTTTGCCGCGTTTCCGATGCTGGCGGTGGGAGGGGGCGGGCTGAAGCCCGTCCTGCGTTGGCTCGCGCCCGTTCCGATTCTTTATGTGTTGATCACCACGCCGCATACGAAGGTGATGGCGCCCGGGAGGTTTCCGGTCCGTGCGGTGCCGCTGCTCGGGCAACTGAGGGGCAACATCTACAACCCCGATCAGTTCGGAGGGTATCTGATCCACGCGGTGTATCCGGAGCGGCGCGTATTGACCGACGGGCGCAACGAGCTCTATCACCGCTTCAACCAGGAGTACGCCGTCGCGCGGGAGGATGGGCGGGCCTGGAACGCGTTGCTGCGGAAATACCGCATCGATCTGGCCGTCGATGAGTACCGTCCGCCGCTGGACGTGATCAATGGCGTGACCGGCGCGCATCAGTCGATGCCGGCCTCGCTCGCGTACTGGCCGCGCGCCAAGTGGGCGCTCATCGGCTACGACGATGCGGCGATGGTGTTCGCCCGCCGCGCGGCATATCCGCGTGAGGTGCTCGAGAAGTTGGAGGTGAGGGGAGTGGTGCCGGACGCGGCCCGCTAGTTCACGAGCTCGGAGTCGCAGGGGCCGAGCGGCTCTTCATGCGGCCAGCGGCCGGCGAGCACGCGCTCGAAGTGGGTTCGGACCAGGCGCTCGTAGCGTTCCACGAAGGCGGGATGCAATTCGAGGATCGCTTTCCGCGCGCACTCCACGAGGCAGCGCGCCTCGCGATACGACACGGTGTCATCGCTGGCGATGACGTTGTGCGTGAGCTCGACGATCATCCGAATACGGCGGAGGCGCCGGCGCTCCATATACGCGGAGCGGACCTCCGGAAGCGGTTCCATATCGAATTTTGGCATCGTCAGTTCACGCGACGAAACCACCGGGTAGGCGGGCGCATTCCTACAGTTCATTACGCATCGGCCGTCTTGGAAAAACCGGGCGATCAGCGATCAGCGACCGGCGATCAGAGCTGATTGCCCGCCGCTTTTCCCGATCGCTGATCGCTGACCGCCGATCGCTATCAGGCGTGCTCGCGGTCGCCGTCCGCCCAGATCTCATCGGCCAGCCCCGCATCCACGCGCGACTCGTAGTAGCGGATCGCGGAGCGGGCCACGGCGCGCACGGCGGCATAGTTGAGAGCCCCGCCGGAGATGGCGCCGACGAACGGCACCATCTTGGTCAGCCGGTCGCGCATGAAGCGCGTGCCGATCTTCTCCGCCACCGCCCCCCCTTCCAGCGTCGCCGCCTCGAGCAATGTCGCGACGCCCTGCTTTCCGATCCCCACGCCCGACGAATAAGCGAGACAGGAAAGCGCCTCGGCGAAACGCTCCCGTCCCGACGGCTCGTGGCCATACACCGCGGCGATGCCGAGGATGAGGCGGAACTGCTGATACATGAGGTAGGCGAGGTCGGCGCCGAGGGTGCCCATGGCGATCAGCCCCGAGGGGAGGCCGGTGACCGCGCCGGCGGCGGCGCAGCGGAGAGCCGCGCGGCGGGCCAGCATGCGCGCGTGCTCGGCCGGCTGGTACTCCGGCGCGTTCGCGCGCAGCGACTCCACTTCCCTGCGGATCTTGTCCGTGTCGATCTCTTCGAACATGGCACGGAAGACCTCTTCGAGGACTCCGTCCGCGCGACGCTTGAAGTCTTTCGCCTTCCCCATGGCGATCACCGCTGTTGCCGTCACTCCGATTTGCTCTCGCTTTTCGTTTCCGACTTCATCTCGGTCTTCGTTTCCGTCTTCGACTCGCTCTTCGTATCGCTCTTCGCGTCGCCCTTCGTCTCGGTCTTGCCGGCCGACGCGGGGGCGGACGAGCTGCTGCTCGCGTAATCCGTCTTGTAGAACCCGGAGCCCTTGAACTGGATGGCCGGGGCCGAGAGCAGTTTCTTCATCTCGCCGCCGCATTTCGAGCAGTGGGTATGCGGCGGATCGGAGAGGTTCTGCAGGACCTCCGACCGCTCCTTGCATTGCGTACATTGATATTCGTACAGAGGCATGGCGCTCCCTCCAACACTGCACATGCAACGCCGATTTCCCGTGAATTGCCGTGAGCGAAGCCGTTACAGCGGGGAAAGCTTCGCGTTCGACGCCGCCTCGGCGGCGAAGAGCTCGCCGTCCCGGAAGTAGACGCCGGCCACGGTGCCTTCCACGGTGCGGTAGTACCACGCCTCGATGGTCGAGTCGCGGCGTCTGGCCTGCTGCTTCCAGCCCGGGATCGGCTTGCCCAGCAGGGCGGCGACCTCGCGCTGCGACATCCCCTTCTCCAGCGCGAGCAGTTTCTCGCGCGAGACGGAGAGATGGTCGGCCGCGTCGCGCACGCCGAGCAGCGCCTGCTGGTTGTCCGGGTCGTGCCCGAGCACGGCCCGGTAGAAGCGGATGGCGTCCTGGTAGCGGCCGAGGGAGGCGAGCTCGCGGGCGAAGTCGAGCTGGATGTGCTGGTAGACCTGGCGCGCCCGGCCGTGCTTCGGATGCTTCTGCACGAAAGCGGCGAGCGTGTCGGCGTAGACCTGCTTCTCCCGGGTCGAGGCCAGCGGCGCGGCCGCGGCTTTCTTGTGGTGGAGAACGTGGAGCCAGTCGGAACGGCCGGCGTCCGTGGGATCGTCGGCCGCGCAGCCGGCGGCGGCGACCACCGCGAGCGCGATGAGCAGGCGCTTCATTGCCTGCAAGGTAGCACGATGGACGAGCGAGCGGCCAGCAGGCGGCAGCGAGCAGGGGAGACCGCCCGCCTTTGCGTCGTGCTCCGGCTCGCTGCCCGCCGCCGCTGCGCGCCATTTGACACCCACTCCCCCCCGCTCGATAATCCCCAAGCCTTGCGCGTCCGTGCAAGGCCGGGTCAAGCTACAGCAGGTGGAGGATTTATGGCCGTGAGGGGCGAGGAAGTCGCGGGCTCGATCGACGCGAACGTTCGCGAGGCGATCGAGCGGTTGGTGGGAGAGATCCGCTCCTCCATCGAAGACGTGCGCGTCGCCGTCGATCAGCAGCTGAAAGCAGCCCTGCAAAGCGTCCAGGCGGACGTCAACTCCATCACCTTCCTCCCCCACATCCAGAAGGCGGTGACCGAGCTCGAAGAGTCGCTCATCGCCGAGCAGCCCGCGCCGGCGGCCGCCGCCCCGCCCGCCCCCCGCGCCGATGCCTCGCTGGTCAAGCGCGCCGTCCGCGCCGTGGAAGGCGGCAAGTCGCAGGTCGACGTCCTCAACGCGCTGCTCGAGCAGTGCCTCCACTTCGGCTCCCGCGCCGCCCTCCTCATCCTGCGCGGCGAGACGTTCAGCGGCTGGAAGGGGGTCGGCTTCTCCTCGCACGGCGGCAACGACGAGATGGTCAAGCGCTTCAACGCCGCGCCCGGCCTCATCCCCGAGCTCGACACGCTGCTGCGCGAAGAGCGCGTGGTGCAATGGAGCGGCGAGAACCTGGCTACCCGCCTCGGCGTGGGCGCGCCGACCCGCGCCATCGCCGTGCCGATGGTGATCAAGGACAAGATCGCCGCCGCGGTGTACGTCGACGCGACGGAAGAAGACGCGGCGAAGCTCGACGCCTCGTCCATCGAGCTGCTGGTCTTCACTACCGGCCTGCTCATCGACACGGTGGCGATGCGCAAGAAGATCCCCTCGCCGACGCTGAACGACGCGGCCTCCGAAATGTCCGCGCCGGCCGAGGCGACCCACACCGCTCCGCCCCCTCCCCCGCCACCCCCCGCCCCCGCCGCGACGCAGCAGGTCCGGGCCATGACCTCGGCGGGCAACATCGCCATTCCGACGCCTTCTCCCACCCGCACGCAGACGCCGGAGTCGACAGTGGCCATCAGCGCCGATCAGATCCGGGCCATGATGGCCTCGCCCTCGCCGAGCTTCAACGTCCCGACCGCGGAGGAGCTCAGCGCTCCGGCCCCCCGCCCGACGCCGCCCCCGCCCCCTCCGCCTCCCCCCGCACCCGCCCCCGCCGCCCCGGCCGCGGACGAAGGCCGCCCCTCGACGCAGTACATCCCGCCAGCCGGGCTGGGGCGCGGAGGCGCCCAGGCTGCGCCCTCCGACGACACGAAGAAGCACGACGAAGCGCGCCGCTTCGCCCGCCTCCTCGTCTCCGAGATCAAGCTCTACAACGAGTCGAAGGTGGAGCAGGGCCGCAAAAACAAGGACCTCTACGAGCGGCTGAAGGAAGACATCGACCGCAGCCGCCAGATGTACGACGAGCGCATCGGCGAAGACGTCCGGAAGGTCTCGAATTACTTCTACGACGAGCTGGTGCGCATCCTGGCGGACGGGCATTCGGAGTCGCTGGGGTTGTAGCGAATCGGCGATCAGCGATCGGCGATCAGGAGAACGGTCGACCGCCTCGCGAGGTGCTCCCGATCGCTGATCGCTGACTGCTGATCGCCACCATCGGCATCTCCTTCGCACCATTGCCCCTCTTGTGATCAACGTGGGCCGCAGGAAGTGGGTCGTCATCGTGGTCGCCGTGGTGGTGCTCGGCGGCCTGACGGCCGGCGGCATCCTCTACTGGCCGCGCCTGCGCGGCTCCGCGGAGAGCGCCGAAAACCAGGAAGCTGCCCTGTCGAGCAAGCCGCTCGCGCCCGCCGATCTGGAAAAGGTGCGCGAGCCGTTCGCCGCGGGACGAGCGGCGCTGGACAAGAAAGACGGCGCGGAGGCGGTGAAGCAGCTCTCGTCGTTCGACTTCGGCAGCCGCGCGGTGGAGGAGTACCGCCTCTACTACCTCGCGGGCGGACATCAGCTCACCGGCAACACGGCCGCGATGCGCGCGACGCTGGCGAAGCTCGTCCGCCGCGACCCGCAACTCGTCTTCGCCGACGACGCCGGCACCCGCCTCGGCGACGCCTATGCCGCGGCGGGCGACATCGATCGCGCCGCCGACATCTATGCACGCGTGGCCTCGCGCTCCGAATCGCCCGCCGTCGCCGCACGCGCGCGCTGGCTGGCGCTGCAGTCGCGCTTCGCCCGGGGCGATGCGGCAGGAGCGCTGATCAACGCGCGCAACATCGTCATCCAATCGCCCAAGGCGGAGCAGGCGACGCAGGCCATCGCCGTGATGCGAGCCTTCTCCGGCCTCGCCGACGGCGCGCCGCTGCCGCTCACGCCGGCCGAGCGGCTGGAGCGCGGCCTGGCCCTTCTCCGCGATGGCGACGCGCAGGCCGCGTACGACGAGCTGACCGCGCTCGAGCCGGCCGCCCCCGCACCACTCGAGCCGCCCGTGCAGCTCAACCGCGGGCTGGCGCTCAATCAGCTGCGCCGCTTCGAGGACTCGAACCGCGTCCTCGAGCCGCTCACCTCCGGCCCCTACAAATACGCCGTGCCGGCGCTCTATACCGGCTCGAAGAACTACCGCGTGCTCGCCTCGTCCATCAATCCGATGGTGGCGAAGACCATCGTGGAGAAGAAGCAGGTCGGCACCACGAAGGTGAAGGTCGGCAAGGGGAAGAAGGCGAAGACGGTCACGAAACCGAAGTTCGCGAACGTCAAGAAGACGATCCAGCTGGTCGATCTGGCCAAGAAGGCCAGGCGGGACGAGTACGAGCGGCTCGCCTCCGAGCGGCTCAAGGACATGCTCTCCCTGCCGCTGGCCGACCCGGTGCGGCTGGAGGTGCTGAACACGCTGGTCGGCATCGCGGAGGCGAAGAATCAGGATGCTTATGAGCGGCAGCTGGTGCAGGAGATCGTGAAGCTCGACCGGCTGGCCGATCCGGGGCTGCAGCACTTCTGGGACAAGGCGTGGGCGGCGTACGCGCGCGGCGATCTGAACGGGGCGAAGGAGCTGCTGCGCTTCATCGCGGACACGTATCAGAACCCCAACGTGAAGCGGCAGGCGGAGTATTGGTACGCCCGGACCATCGAGCGCGCCGGCGACAAGGCCGGGGCGCAGGCCGGATATCAGCGGCTCGCCTCCGCCCCCTATCTCGACCTCTACGCGATGCATTCCGTGAACCGCGGCGCGAAACGGCAGGAGGGGAAGGTCAATCCGCTGACGTTGCCCCGACCCGACTGGCGGGACGTGGCCGAGAAGAACATGCCGCGCGAGCTGCGCCTCGCCTACGAGCTCACCGCGCTGACCGACATGCGCGACGCCCGGCTGGAGATCGAGAAGAACACGAACGGCAGGAACCAGCCGTACTCCGACGCGTTGCAGGCGGAGCTGTACAACGCCGCCGGCGACCGGCAGCAGACCTACCGCTCGCTCAAGCGCGCGTTCCCGCAGCTGGCCACCGTGGAGCAGGACTCCGTGCCGGCCTACTTCATCCGCATGTACTACCCCGACAAATACGGCGACGCGATCCGCAAATACTCCGCGAAGCAGGGCCTCGATCCCTACCTGGTGATGGGACTCATCCTGCAGGAGAGCTACTTCAATCCGCGGGCTCGCTCCGCGGTCGGCGCCACGGGGCTGATGCAGCTGATGCCCGCCACTGGCCGCGAGCTCGGCGGCCGCCTGTATCGGTCCTTCAACGTCTCGCGGCTGGAGAATCCGGAGACGAACATCGAGTTGGGGACGATGCACCTGAAGATGCTGGTCAACATATTCGGCGGCAAGACGCAGCTGGCCATCGCCTCGTACAACGCGGGGCAGGGAAATGTGATGAAGTGGCGCCGCGCGGCGCCGTCCAAGCCGATGGACGAGTTCCTCGAGTCGATCCCTTTCCCGGAGACGCGCAACTACGTGAAGAGAGTGACGATGCTGCGCGCCTCGTATGAGCGGCTGAACCAGAAATGAGGCCGGCACGGCCGGCTGCGCTGGTTGCCCAAGGCTCGGCCGCCGTCAGCGCCTGTGCCATCATCGAGTGAACTGATTATGAGTACCTTGCAGGAACACCTCGCCCGCAACGTCGAGCTGCTGGAAATGATCCGCGAGAACGGCGGCGACGAATCGACCGAAGGGCCGGTCGACTTTTTCTTCATCGCGCGCTCGGAGACCGGCGCGAACGCGCTGGAAGCGGAGCTGACCGCGGGCGGCTTCGACGTCGTCATGGCGGGCGACGGCGAAGAGGAGGAAGGCCTCTGGTCCGTGCAGGCCGGCCGCTTCGGCACCGTGGGCGAAGTGACCAGCGAGCCGTTCGTGGAGCGGATGGTCTCCCTCGCCACGAAGCACGACGCGGACTTTGACGGCTGGGGGATGGCGATTTAGTTGCTGGTTGCTGGTTACTGGTTGCTGGTAGAGAGGCCGAGGCGCAAGTAACCAGCAACCAGCAACCAGCAACTTCCCGTCAGGGAATGAAGACCCGGATCGTGCGTACCTTCGCGTCCGGACGGTCCACCTTCACTTCCACCGCGCGGTAGGCCAGGTCCTTCTTCGTGCTCTCCGTGTAGTAGGAGATGAGGTACTGCGAGCGGAGGTCCTTCTCCAGCGCGTCGTACGTTTCCTCGAGCTGCTTCACGTCGCGGATGAAGTACGCCACGCCGCCCGTCTCGGCGGCCAGCGCCTTCATCTTGGAGGTGCCGCTCATGTCGGCGAAGCCGAGGCCGATGCCGATGAAGTAGATGGGGACGCGGGAGGCGCGGACGTAGGTCAGCATCTCGTCGTAGGGCAGGCGGGAGGTGGTGTCCTCGCCGTCGGTCAGCACGATGAGGGCCTTGCGGCCCTGCACGTTGCGGAAGCGATAGAGGCCGGTGACGATCGCGTCGTAGAGCGCCGTGCCGCCGCTGGCGGCGGGGATGGCCTCCACCTGCTGCTGCAGGATGGAGATGTCGGAGACGAACGGCGCGAGCTTGGAGGTGTCGAAGGCGAAGCCGCCGATGAACGCCCGGTCCTTCCCTTTCATGATGTCCTTGAAGAACTCCACCGCGGCCTGCTTCGTCGCCTCCATCCGCTTCTCCATGCTGCCGGAGTGGTCGATGAGGACGCCGGCGGAGATCGGCAAGTTGGACGCGTAGTTGAAGCTGGTGATCTTCTGCGGTTTGCCGTTCTCCAGGATCTGGAAGTTCTTCTCCACCAGGCCCGTCACCGGCAGGCCGGCCGGATCGGTGACCGTCACCGGCAGCTCCACGAGGTTGACCTCGATCTCCTCCGTATAGCGGTCGCCGTTGAGGAAGAGCAGGTCGCCCGCCTCGTAGGCCGTCTCGTCCGTCACCGCAGCGCGCACGAACTCCACGCCATTGAGGCGCGCGTTCGGGATGTCCACCGCATACGGCGGCCGGCTCCATTCGTAGATCTTGGTCTTCCCCGCGTAGAGGACGACGCTCTTGATCTCCGTGTTCTTCGGGTTCTGCACGCTCAGCTTGAAGTGCGAGACCTGGTCGGGAGTGACCGTGCGGGTGATCTTGACCTCCAGCGGGGTCTCCCGCTCGTTGACGATGAACGCGTCGGCATCGACGTAGCGGCCCTGCGCGTCATAGCCGACGGCGCGCACCTCTACCCGCTTGGGAAGTTTGCCCAGGTCGAGCTCCGCGTGGTACGGCGGCGAGTTGCGGGTCATGATTTTCTTCCCCTCGACCCAGAACTCCACCCGCCTGACCTGCGGCCCGGTCTCCACGTCGACGATGAAGAGGTTCGGCGCCACGTCGCGGCGCGGCGGCCGGATCTTGATCGCCCCCACCGTCTCCGGCACGATCCCTTCCGCCAGGATCGCCTCCGCGCCGTCGTCCGGGGTGGCGACGTACGTCTTGTTCGTCTTCGCCACCGTGAACTTCTTCGTCTCCTTCCCCACGATGATCGGCGTGACGAGATCCTCGTACGCCACGACGAGCTTCGCCTCGATCTCCGTCTCTCCGGCCGGCACGGTGATGATGGTGCGCGCCGCCTCGTTCTGCTTCGGGTTGAGCATGAAGCGGAAGTTCTTCACCACCACGCCGCCCTGCAGGATCGATCCCTGCAGCGCGATTGCCTCGGGCGGCACGTCGTCCGGCAGCGAATAGCGGAACGTCACGCGGTTGACGACGCCCGCGTCGCTGTCGCCGAGGGGCTCCAGGTTGATGGTGAGGGAAGCGGCGTTCGCGTTCTGCTTCTCATCCGGCTTCTGCGCGAGGAGGGGAACGGTGAGGAAAAGCAGGAAGAGGAGAGGGAGCCGTTTCATGAACCTCAGACCGTAGCACGAGCGGCAACCGTAGTTGTAACAGCCCGTATACGATGAGGTATGAGCCGACGGCTGCGGGCCCTTGCCATCTCTGCCGCGATCGGCATGGTCATCGCGAGCTTCTACGCGATCGGCCAGGACATCAAGGACGCGGGCTGGATTCTGCTCAGCGGCGCGCTGGTCGGCCTGCTCATCCACACCTGCATCTCCCTGCTCAATCTGCTGTTTGCGCCGCTGCTGCGGCAGATCCCGAAGTCGTATCAGGTGTACGCGCAGGCCGTGATCTTCCTCATCGGCGGCATGTCCGGCTGGTTCCTCGGGCTTTTCATCGGCATCGCCATCGCCCGCCACAAGATCGAGTTCACGCCGTTCCTCAATCTCGGCGCGCACGGCCTGTTCATGATCATCACCGGCTTCGTGGCGGTGATCGTCGGCCTCATCTTACGCGCCTTCGACCTGCTCGGCGAGCGGCTGCGCCAGCGCGAGTGGGCCGAGCGCGAGCTGGAGATGGCCCGCGCCATCCAGGCCCGTCTCCTCCCCCCGCCCACCCTCTCCGGCTTCGGCTTCCGCCTCGAGGCGCGCAACCTCCCGGCGCATCTCGTGGCCGGCGACTTCTACGACTTCGTTCTCCTCGAGGACGGCTCGATCGTGATCGTCGTGGCGGACGTTGCGGGCAAGGGGATGGGCGCCAGCCTGACCATGGCCTCGGTCAAAGCGGTGCTGCCGTTCGTGGCGCGGGAAGGCGTGGGCGAGGCGATGCGCCAGCTGAACCGCAAGCTGGTGGGAGAGCTCGGCCCTCGCGAGTTCGTCGCGCTCGTCTGCGCGCGCTTCGTGCCCTCGACCCGCGTCGTCGAGCTGGCGAACGCCGGCTGCCCCGATCCGTACCTCGTGCGCGGCGGTGCCGTCGAAGCGCTTTCGGTGGAAGGGACGCGCCTTCCGCTCGGCCTGCGCGGGGACGCGTCGTACGACATCCGCACCGTGCAGCTGGCGGCCGGCGACCGGATGCTCTTCCTCACCGACGGCATCCCCGAGGCGCCGACCGCTCGGGACGAGCCGCTGGGCTACGAGGAAGTGGCGCAGATCATCGGCGCGACGGACGGCGAGGCGTGGCTCGATGCTTTCCTCGCGAACGTGCGCACGCGCGTTCGCGAGGAGCTCGATGATGACTGGACGGCCGTGACGCTCGAGATCAGCCCTTGAATTTGATGGAGCAGCCGAAGGCGCGCGTGTTGTTGTTCGCCACCTGGCGCTTGGCGAGCAGATCGTCGAGCGCGTTGGTCAGGCCCATCGTCTTCCGCTCCTCCGGCTTCGCGCTGTCGTCCACGTAGCCGCGGTAGCGCACCGTGCCGCTCTGGTCGACCACGAAGACGTGCGGCGTCACGCGGGCGCCGTACGCGCGGGCGGTGGCGCTGTCGCCGTCCTTCAGATAGGGGAACGGGTATGAGTGCGTCTTCATCTGGTCCAGCGTCTCCACCGGATACTTCGCGTCGTCGTTCGGGTTCACGGCATAGAAGGCGACGCCCTTCGCCTGGTACTGCCTGGCCAGCTCCACGATGCGCGGCTCGAAGGCCTTCGCATACGGGCAGCCGTTGCAGGTGAAGACGACCACGGACAGCTTGCCGTCGCCCGGCTTGAACGCGACGGTCTTGCCGTCCATGGCGTTGACCAGCGTAAAGGCCGGCGCCTTGGTGCCGACCGCGAGCTCCTCGGCGTAGCAGGCAAGGGCGACGGCGATGAGGCAGGTGAGCGCGAAGAGTTTCTTCATCATGGTTATCTCCTGAGGAGCTTTCGCAGCTCCGCGATGGTTTGTTTACGGTCGATCGCTCCCTGATGCCGCCACAGCTCCTTGCCGTTGCGGTCGTAGACGATGGTGATCGGGATCTCGCCGTCGAACTTGATGCGGTCGCCGAGGTCGTCGGCGTTGCCCGTGTAATAGATGTTGGGATAGGCGATCTTCTGCTTGTCCAGGAACGTGATGACGCTCTCCCGCTTCGCGCCGGGGATCATGTCGTCCAGCGAAACGCCGAGCATCGCCACCTCGGGGCCGAACGTCTCGTCGATGGCGCGCAGCTCCGGCATCTCGGCCACGCAGGGGACGCACCAGGTGGCCCATACGTTCATCACGCGCAGCTTCGCGGCGGCAGGGAAGGCGGAGGAGATGCGATCCGGCTGCTTCATGTCGCGCAGCTCGGCGGCGGCCGCGGTGGTGGCGAGGAGGAGAAGGAGCGCGGGAAGGAGACGGGGCATCAGCGTGTCAGGATAGCGGCCATGCGTGTCATGGCCATCATCGGAGAGTCACGAAGTGGCAAAACCACGCGCATTGCCGAGCTGATCCGCGAGTGCGTCGCGCGCGGAGAGCGGGTGGGGGCCATCAAGCACACCCATCATCCGCTCAACGAGGAGTACCGCGGCGACACGCGCGTGTTTCGCGAGGCGGGCGCCGAGCCGGTGATGCTTGCGGGGGAGGGGGAGGCGGTGCTGTTTCGCGGCGGCGTCACTTCGCGCATCACGTTCCATCGGCCGGTCGAGCTGCTACGACACTTCGATACCGATGTGGTCTTCGTCGAAGGGTTCAAGAACGCCGGCGACTGGCCGCACTATACCGTGGAGGAAGCTAAAATCTTGCGCCCATGACCCAGCCCCTCCGTTACCGCGCGGTGTTGTTCGATCTCGACGGCACGCTGGTCGACTCCTATGCCGCGCTGGCCGAGGCGGTGAATTACGCGCGGCGCCAGCACGGGCTGCACGAGCTGAGCGCGGCGCGCATCCGCGACTTCGTCGGCGACGGGCTGGAGAAGCTGCTCCAGCGCGCGTTCGAGCGGGAAAACCTGCCCCGCAGCGTGCAGGACGCGTTCGAGTCGCGCTACGACGAGATCTGCTGCGGCGAGTCGAAAGTGCTGGCCGACGTCGAGGCGACGCTGGGCGAGCTCGCCGCGCGCGGCGTCGTGATGGCGGTCTGCACGAACAAGCCGACCTCCTTCTCGCGCAAGATCCTGCAGTTCCTCCAGCTCGCGCCGTACTTCAAAGCGGTCGTCGGTCCGGACCTGGCCGGCGCGCGCAAGCCGGACGCGCGGCACGTGCTGCACACCCTGGAAGCGACCGACTGCGCGCCGTCCGACGCGCTGTTCGTGGGCGACATGCCGATCGACGTGCGCGCCGCGCGCAACAGCGGGATCGACGTGGCGGTGGTGGCGACCGGCTCGTCCTCCGCCGAACAGCTCCACGCCTCGCGTCCCGATCACTATCTCGAGCGCTTCGCCGATCTGGTGAAGCTCGTGGTGACCGTGTCATCCTGAGGCGCGCAGACGCCGAACGGATCTCCTGGCAAGCGCCGGGGGATCCTTCACCGTCTGCGCGGCTCAGGATGACACGTCTTCTCTACAAGCTCGTCTTCTTCGATGTTGACTCCACGCTCGTCACCATCGAGGGCATCGACGTCCTGGCCGGCGGCAACGAGGAGATCGCCCGGCTGACCGCGCAGGCGATGAACGGCGAGATCCCGCTCGATCAGGTCTATGCGCGCCGGCTGGAGCTGATCCGCCCCACGCGCGCGGCCGTGGAGAAGCTCGGCGCGACGTACATCGCCTCGCTGACCGTCGGCGCGTATGACGCCATCCACACCTTGCGCGAGGCCGGCGCGCAGGTGCACCTCGTCACGGCCGGCATCGCCCAAGCCATCTCGCCGCTGGCCAGGCACCTCGGCATTCCCGACCGCGCGGTGCACGCGGTGCCGCTGCAGTTCGAGAACGGCCAGTATCGAGACTTCGACCGGCGCTCGTTTCTCGCAAAGCCGGGCGGCAAGGAGCTGGTGGTGCGCGACGTCCGCGCCCGCGCGCACGGCAAGGCGGCATTCATCGGCGACGGCGTGAGCGATCTCGAAGCGAAGCCGGCCGTGGACCTCTTCATCGGCTTCGGAGGGGTGGCGCGGCGGGAGCGCGTGCAGCAGAATGCCGACCTGTATGTGGAGAGGCTGGCCGACGCATTGCCTCACCTGCTGACATGACCGACTGCAAATTCTTCGTCCCCGGCCCCACCTGGGTGCGCCCCGAGCTGCTGGCCGAGCTCACCCGCCCTATGATCGGCCACCGCACGCCGGAGTTCCGAGAGCTCTTTCACTCCATCCGCATGGATCTCCGCCAGCTCTTCGGCACGCGGGGGGACACGTTCGTCGTCACCGCCTCCGGCACCGGCGTGATGCAGGCCGCGCTGGAGAACTGCGTCGCGCGGCGCGTGCTGGTCACGACCTGCGGCGCCTTCTCGGAGCGCTGGTTCGCCATCGCCCAGTCCCTCGGGTTGGAAGTGGACCGCCTCGACGCCGGCTGGGGCAACGCGGTCGATCCCGAGGCGCTGGCCGACCATCTCGGCTCGCGGCGCACGCATTACGACGCCGTCACCATCACGCACAACGAGACGTCGACCGGCGTGACGAACGACGTCGCCGCGCTCGCGCGCGTGGTGCGCGAGGAGTCGCCGGACACGCTCGTCCTCGCCGACGCCGTTTCGTCGCTGGCCGGCATCCCGGTCGCGTTCGACGAGTGGAACCTCGACGTCTGCCTGGCCAGCGTGCAGAAAGGCGTCGCCCTGCCGCCGGGCATCACCGTGGCGGCGGTCTCGCCCGCGGCGCTGGAGCGGGCGAAGAAGCATCCCTACCGCGGCACCTACTTTGATTTTCTCTCCTACAAATCCAAGGCGGACGAGGACAGCGTGCCGTCCACGCCATCCATCCCGCACGTCTACGCGCTGGCCGCGCAGCTGGGACACATCCTGCGCGAGGAGACGCTGCCCGTCCGCTTCGCGCGCCACCTCGCCATGCGCGACCTGACCATCGCCCGCACCGCGAGCTACGCCAAGGTCGCGGGCGATCCCGCGCATGCCTCCCCGACCGTGACCGCGCTCCGGCCGGCCAAGTCGCCGGAAGCGATCCGCGGCGAGATGAAGAAGCGCGGCTTCACCCTCGGCGGTGGCTATGGCGAGTGGAAGGAGACGACGTTCCGCATCGGCCACATGGGAGACATCCCGCTGGAAGCCCTCGCCGCGATGCTCGACGTGCTCGATGAGGTGGCGGGCGCATGAAGCAGCGCGTCCTCGTCACCGACTCCATCGCCGACTCCGGCCTGGAGATCCTTCGCGCCGCCGATGACCTCGAGCTCGACTACCGCCCCGGCCTGAAAGGCGAAGAGCTGCTGGGAGCCGTGCGCGAGTCGGACGCGCTGATCACGCGCAGCGGCACGGCGGTCACCGAAGAGCTGGTGAATGCCGGCAAGCGGCTGCGCATCATCGGGCGGGCGGGCGTGGGGCTGGACAACGTCGACGTCGACGCCTGCACGCGGCGCGGCATCCTGGTGATCAACGCCCCGACGGCGAACATCATGTCCGCCACCGAGCACACCATGGCCATGCTGCTCGCGCTCTGCCGGAACATCCCCGAGGCTCATGCGAGCGTGAAGCGCGGGGAGTGGGTGCGGTCGAAGTTCATGGGGATGGAGCTGCACGAGAAGACGCTGGGCATCATCGGCCTGGGGCGGATCGGCACGCGCATCGCCGTCCGGGCCCGCGCCTTCGGCATGCGCGTCATCGCCTACGACCCGTTCATCTCGCCCACGGTCGGCGAGAAGGTCAACGCGGAGCTGGTGCCGCTGGACACGCTGCTTACGCAGGCGGACGTGATCACCGTGCACACGCCGCTCACGGACCAGACGCGCGGCATGATCACCGCCGCCGAATTCGCGAAGATGAAGGACGGCGTCGTGGTGCTGAACATCGCCCGCGGCGGGATCTACGAGGAGCAGGCGCTGGCCGACGCGCTGGAGAGCGGCAAGGTCGGCGGCGCCGCGATCGACGTCTACGTGGACGAGCCGCCGGGCAAGGACCATCCGCTGGTCAAGGCGAAGAACATCATCCTCTCGCCCCACATCGGCGCGAACACGATCGAGGCGCAGGACCGGGTGGCGGTGACCACCTCGGAGATGGTGATCCAGGCGCTGCGCGGCTCGATCTTCGTCTCCGCGGTGAACCTCCCCTTCGAAGGGCTCTCCGACGCCGACGCCGCGCCGCTGATCAATCTCGCCGAGAAGCTCGGCCACTTCGCCGCGCAGCTCATGAACGGCCCGGTAACGCGCGCCGCCATCGAGCTGTGGGGCATCGAGGAGCGGCTGACCAAGATCCTCTCCGTGGCCGCGCTCAAGGGCCTGCTCACGCCGAGCATGGCGGAGTCGATCAACTTCGTGAATGCCGAGCAGGTGGCGCAGCAGCGCGGCATCGCGGTCGGCGCGAGCGCCTACCCGACGCCGATCGACTACAACAACCTCATCACCTTCCGCGCCTCCGGCGGGCGGGAGGAGATCTGCGTCTCCGGCACCCTCTTCAGCGAGAAGAACCAGCGCATCGTCTCGGTGAACAACTTCCGGGTGGAGTTCAACCCGGAAGGCTACCTCGTCTACATCATCAACAAGGACGTCCCCGGCGTGGTCGGCAAGGTCGGCACGATCCTCGGCGAGCGCGAGATCAATATCGCGGAGTACAACCTGGCCCGGCGCGGCAGCGGCGGCAAGGCCATGGCCATCATCACCGTCGACTCGCCGCTGGACGCGGACACGATGCAGGTGCTGCGCTTCTTCAACGCGATCGAAGAAGTGCGGCAAGTGCGCCTTTAGCCGACACGCGTTTACAATCCGATCCGAAGCATGCAACTGCGCGAGCTCGGTTCCACCGGCATCAAGGTCAGCGAGATCGGTTTCGGCGCGTGGGCCATCGGCGGGCCGGCCGAGGCGTCCGGAGTGCCGTTCGGCTGGGGCCGCACCAATGACGACGACTCGCTCGCCGCCATCCGCCGGGCCCGCGATCTCGGCGTCACCTTCTTCGACACGGCGGACTCGTATGGCTTCGGCCGCAGCGAGTCGCTCCTCGGCATCGTGCTGTCGCGCAAGCGGCAGGACATGGTGATCGCGACCAAGGTGGGCGTGGTCCGCGGCATGGGCGGCGGCCTGCAGAAGGACTTCTCCAAGGAGCACATCTTCCACGCCTGCGACGCCTCGCTGCGTCGCCTGCGCACCGACTACATCGACGTCTATCAGCTGCACAACCCGACTCTCGACGACCTCCGCCGCGAGGACGCCCAGGAGGCGATGGACCGGCTGCAGGAGCTGGGGAAGATCCGCTACTGGGGCGTCTCCATCACCACGCCGGAGGAGGGGGTGGAGATCGTGCGCCGGGGCTGGGGCTATACGTTGCAGGTGCTCTACAACCTGCTCAACCAGGCGCCGGAGAAGGAGCTCTTCCCCCTGGCGAAGGAGAAAGGCTACGGGATCATCGCCCGGGTGCCGCTGGCCTCCGGCCTCCTCACCGGCAAGTTCCGCCAGGACACGGTCTTCGCGCAGGACGACATCCGCCAGAACTTCCTCACCCCGAAGCGGCTGGAGGAAGCCATCGCGCGAGTGGACGAGGCGAAGGCGATCATCGGCGGCGCCACGCGCAGCCTGGCCGAGGGGGCGCTGCGCTTCGTGCTTTCCCACGATGCGGTCTCGACCGTGATCCCCGGCGCGAAGAACGCCCGGCAGGTGGAGCTGAACGCGGCCGCGGTGGAGGCGCGCCTGCCCGCGGACGTGGTGGAGAAGCTGCGGGCGCGGCTGGGCGACTACAACCTGTACCAGAGACACGGCATCCGCATTTAGTGTCATCCTGAGGCGCGAAGACGCCGAATGGATCTCCCGGCAAGCACGAGGGGATCCTTCGCCGTCTGCGCGGCTTCAGGATGACACCTGAAAGCGGGATGAGCCGGCCCCTCTGCAACGTTCTCACTCCGACATGCCTGCACGCACCATCACCATCCGCGGCGCGCGGACGAACAATCTCAAGAACGTCACGGTCGAGATTCCCCAGCGGCAGTTGACCGTGGTCACCGGGCCATCGGGCTCCGGGAAGTCGTCGCTGGCGTTCAACACCCTCTATGCGGAGGGGCAACGGCGGTTCGTCGAGTCGATGTCGACCTATGTGCGGCAGTTCCTGGAGCGGATCGACCGGCCGGACGTGGACGAGATCGAAGGCATCCTCCCCGCGATCTCCATCGAACAGAAGAACTCGGTGAAGAACGCCCGCTCCACGGTCGCGACCGCCACCGAGCTGGCGGATCACATCCGCCTCTTCATGACCTACTGCGGCGAGACCTGGTGCCCCGACTGCGCGGTGAAGGTGCGGCGGGAGACGCCGGAGTCGATCACGGCGGAGATCGCCTCCACGCTGATGGGCAGGCGGCTGATCGTCCTCGCCCCGGTCTTCTTCAACGAAGAGACGCGCGGCATCGTGCTCGAACAGCTGATCAAGGCCGGCTACTTCCGGGCCTGGATCAACCACGAAGTGGTCGACCTGAAGGAGCACGACACCGCCGGCTTCACCTCCCTGGAGCTGGTCATCACCCGGTTGCGCGTCGATGCCGAGCGGCTCTCTCAGATCACCGAGGCGATCGAGCAGGCGTTCGAGATCTCGAAAGGGAACGTGAACCTGCTCGAAGAATCCGAAAATGGCTGGATCAGCCACCGCTTCACCTCCCGCTTCTCCTGCAACCGCTGCGGCAACGAGTTTCCCGATCCGACGCCGCACCTCTTCTCCTTCAACTCCCCCCTCGGCGCCTGCACGAACTGCCAGGGCTACGGGCGGATCATCGGCATCGACCTCGACAAGGTCATCCCCAACCGCGACCTGCGCCTCGATGAGCAGCCGATCGCGCCGTGGAACTCGGCCGGCTACGAGGACTGCTACGAAGACCTGGAGAAGGCGGCGAAAAAGTACAACCTGCCGCTCGACGTGCCGATCAAGGACCTCACCCCCGCGCAGTGGGAGCTCCTCCACGACGGGCGCAGCAAGTGGTACGGCATCAAGGGCTTCTTCGAGTGGCTGGAGACGAAGAAGTACAAGATCCACGTGCGGGTGAAGCTGGCCAAGTACCGCAGCTACGAGCCCTGCCCGCAATGCCACGGCTCGCGCCTCAAGCTTGCCGCCACGAACGTGAAGTTCCGGGACCTGGCCATCAGCGACCTCTTCGCCATGAACGTCCGGACGGCGCGCCGCTTCTGGGAGCTGCTGCCGATGTCGAAGTCGGAAGAGGCGCTGGCCGGCCACCTGCGCCGGGAGATCGTGAACCGCCTCGTCTATCTCGATGAGGTGGGCCTCTCCTACCTGACCCTGGACCGCCAGACGCGCACCCTCTCCGGCGGCGAGTCGCAGCGCATCAACCTCGCCGCGGCCCTGGGCAGCTCGCTGACGGAGACGATGTACGTCATCGACGAGCCGACCGTCGGCCTTCACGCGCGGGACAGCGAGCGCCTCCTCGCCGTGTTGCGCCGGCTGAAGAACGCGGGCAACACGGTGATCGTGGTGGAGCACGACCCCACCATCATCGGCGGCGCGGACTGGACGGTGGAGATGGGGCCGGGCGCGGGCGAGTTCGGAGGCGAGGTGCTGTACGCCGGGCCTTCCAGGGGCGAGCTGGTCATCCCGCCCATCGCGCGTCCGGCGGTCGAGCCGGGCGACGGGGCGGGGGCGATCCGCATCCGCGGCGCGCGGGAGCACAACCTCAGGAACGTGGAGGTGGAGATCCCGCTGGGCAGGCTGGTCGCGGTGACCGGCGTCTCCGGCTCCGGCAAGTCGACGCTCATCCGCAACTGCCTCTTCAATCGATACCAGCGCGACCGCGGCGTGACCGGCCTGGAGACCGGCTCAGCGATCCTGGAAGGAACGGACAGGATCTCCGACATGCAGTTCGTCGATCAGTCGCCCATCGGCCGCTCCACGCGCTCCAATCCGGCCACGTACACCAAGGCGTGGGACGAGATCCGCAAGCTGCTCGCCGACACCACTGGGGCGAAGCTGAACGGCATCACGGCCGGCATGTTCTCCTTCAACACCGCGGGCGGCCGCTGCGAGGCCTGCGAAGGGGCCGGCACGGTGAAGATCGACATGCAGTTCCTGGCGGACGTGGAAGTGGTGTGCGAGAAGTGCGGCGGCAAGCGCTTCGGCGAGCAGGTGATGAAGGTGATGTACAAGGGGAAGGACGTGAACCAGATCCTTGCCCTGACCGTGGACGAGGCGATGAAGTTCTTCGTCGACCGGCGCGCCGTCCTCAAGCGCCTCTCCGCCCTGCGCGACGTCGGCCTCGGCTACCTCCGCCTCGGCCAGTCGACCGACTCGCTCTCCGGCGGCGAGGCTCAGCGCCTCAAGCTCGCCTCCTTCCTGGCCGAGAACGCGAAGGGAGAGCAGGGCCGCCTCTTCCTCTTCGACGAGCCGACCACCGGTCTGCACTGGACGGACGTGGGCCAGCTGATCAAGACCTTCCGGGACCTGATCGAACGCGGCAACTCGGTCCTGGTGATCGAGCACAACACGCAGCTGATCGAAGCCGCCGATTATGTGATCGATCTCGGCCCCGAGGGGGGGGATGGGGGCGGGGAGGTGGTGGCGGTGGGGACGCCGGAGGAGATCGCGGCGAATCCGCGCTCCATCACCGGGCGGTACCTGGCGGCAGCAGGCGATCGGCGATCGGCGATCAGCGATCGGGAGAACCGGCAACCGCCGCGTACCGCGGCCTGATCGCCGATCGCTGATTGCCTGATCGCCAACAGGCGACACCTTGTCATCCTCAGCGGGCAGTTCGCCACGCCCCCTCGCCACTCGCCCCACCCTGTTCGCGGGCCGCGGACACATCGGCCTACAATGGCGCACCCAATGCATGCGCCGGCTTCAAGAGCAGGCACGGCGAGGAGAGAACTGCATGAGTAGCATTCCCGCACAGGAGTACCCCGATCGCATCGGCCTGGCCGACGAAGGAATCACGCAGCCGGACTTCACGCCGTACATCCCCCCGGAGCGCAACCTTCGCGAGCTGACGCCGCTGCCGGTCATCGTCGGCACCATCCTGGGCATCATCTTCGGGGCCTCCTCCCTTTACCTGGTCCTCAAAGTCGGTCTCACCGTCAGCGCATCGATCCCGGTGGCCGTCATCTCCATCACCTTCTTCCGCATTCTCTCCAAGCTCGGCGGCCGCGACGCCACCATTCTGGAGAACAACGTGGTGCAGACGGCCGGCTCGGCCGGCGAGTCGATCGCCTTCGGCGTCGGCGTCACCATGCCGGCCATCCTCATTCTCGGCTTCGACCTGGAGATCACCCGGGTGATGCTGGTAGCTGTGCTGGGCGGCCTGATCGGCATCCTGATGATGATCCCCCTGCGGCGCGCCCTCATCGTGGCGCAGCACGGCATCCTCAAGTACCCGGAAGGCACTGCCTGCGCCGAGGTGCTGAAGGCCGGCGCCAGCGATGAGTCGCGCGAAGCGGCCTCGGAGCAGGCGAAGGCGGAGCAGGAAGCGCTGGGCGGCGCGCAGACCAGCGCCAAGACCATCTTCACCGGCTTCGGCATCGGCCTGGTGTACAAGACGGCGATGGTCGCCTTCCGCGGCTGGCGGGATACGCCGGAGAAGGTTTTCGGCGCGCCGTTCACCGCGGCCTCCATCTCGGCAGAGATCTCGCCCGAGCTTCTCGGCGTCGGCTACATCATCGGGCCGCGCGTCGCGTCCATCATGTGCGCCGGCGGCGTGCTGGCCTACCTCGTCCTCATCCCCATGATCAAGTTCTTCGGCGCGTCGCTCACCACGCCGCTCGCGCCGGAAACCACCGCGCTGATCAGGGACATGTCGCCCGGCGCGATCCGCAACGCGTACGTCCTCTACATCGGCGCCGGCGCCGTCGCCGCGGGCGGCATCATCAGCGTGCTGCGCTCCCTCCCCATCATCTGGCACGGCCTGAAAGGCGGCCTGGCCGACTTCAAGGGGACCAAGGCCGAGACGCGCAGCGCCATCCCCCGCACCGACCGCGACCTCTCCATGAAGGTCGTCCTCATCGGCATCATCGCCCTCCTCCTCGTGATCGCCTTCGCCAACCCGCTGTACGTGGGCGGCACGGGCATCACCGAGCGCATCGCCGCGGCGTTCCTGATCATCATTTTCGGCTTCCTCTTCGTGACCGTCTCCTCCCGCCTCACCGGCGAGATCGGCTCCTCCTCCAACCCGATCTCGGGCATGACGGTCGCCACCCTCCTGCTGACCTGCCTCATCTTCGTCGTCCTCGGCTGGACCGGTTCGAACTACTTTGTCACCGCGCTCTCCATCGGCGCCATCGTCTGCATCGCTTCCTCCAACGGCGGGACCACGTCGCAAGACCTCAAGACCGGCTATCTCGTCGGCGCCACGCCGAAGAACCAGCAGATCGCCATCCTCATCGGCGCGCTGGCCTCGGCGCTGGTCCTGGGACCAATCCTCCTCAAGCTGAACGCGACCGGCTCCGTCTACGTCCCGGTCGGCTCGAACCTCGGGGAAGGCATCCACGCCGGCAAGGTGCAGCCCGGAGAGACGGTCGACGTCTCCACGCTCCATCGCCGCGAGCACATCGAGGGCTCGCTCTACACCGGCGCGCGGGACACGAAGGAGTACTTCGTGTGGCATCGCCAGGATGCTTCCGGCGGCAACGCCGAGAAGTACCTCGTGGACGACAGCGGCAAGCCGGTCTACTTCGTCGATCCCGGCATCAACGGTACCATCAAGAAGCTCGGCAACGGGCAGAACCTGCAAAAGTACGACGCCCCGAAGGCGACGCTGATGTCGTACATCATCAAGGGCATCCTGGGCGGCAAGCTGCCGTGGGGCCTGGTGCTCCTCGGCGCGATGATCGCCATCGTGCTGGAGATGTCCGGCATCCCCTCGCTGGCTTTCGCGGTCGGCGTCTACCTGCCGCTCTCGTCCTCCTCCCCGATCTTCATCGGCGGCTTGATCCGCTGGCTGGTGGACCGCTGGATCGGCGGCACCAAGTTCCGCGGCCGCAACCTCACCGAGGAGCAGCTGACGGCGGAAGGGGACAAGAGTCCGGGCGTGCTGATGGCCTCCGGCTACATCGCGGGAGGCGCGATCGCCGGCATCCTCATCGCGTTCCTGGCCGGCGTGCCGTTCATGTCGTCCTTCAACGACAAGATTGCCGCGGCCTCGGAGCACAATCCGTTCTTCGGCGGCGCGAGCGCGGACCTGCTGGCGCTCATCCCGTTCGTGATCCTGGTGGTCCTGCTCTACCTGACCGGACGGGAGTCGATCCTGGCCCATCGCGCATCGCGAACCTGAGCCCCTCACCCGGCCTTCGGCCACCCTCTCCCCGCTCGGGCGGGGAGAGGGCCTGAGAGCCTTTCCGTTCCGTCGGGCGTATCCTTGTGGAACGGTCCAATGGAACTGGGGTGCTTCACATTCTTTCTGTTCGTGCTCGTGGTCGTGGCGATCGTCATCGCCGCGAATGCGAGCCGCCGCGCGGCCCGGCTGAATAGCGAGATCGGCACGCTGCGGTTGACCATCGACATGCTCGGCCGCCGGGTGAGCGAGCTGCGGGTCCAGATGGAGCGCCGCGGGACGCCGACGGCGGAGCAGCCGACCCCGATGCCTCCGGAAGTGGTGCCAGAGCCCCGGCCCGAGCCGCAGCCCGAGGTGGTGCCCGAGCCGCAACCGGAGCCCGAGCCCACGCCCGCACCGCAGCCGGAGCCGATCCGGGAGCCGGAGCCCGAGGCGCCGCCCATCATCGAGGAGCCTCCTCCTTCTCCACCGCCCCCGCCCCCCCTCCGCCCCTCCCCACCGCCCCGTCCGGCGTTCGACTGGGACAGCCTGATCGGCGTCAAGCTCTTCTCCTGGATTGCCGGCATCGCCCTCGTGCTGGCGGCGGTATTCTTCCTCCGCTACTCCGTCGAGCACGGCTGGCTCTCGCCCATCGTGCGCGCGACAATGGGGGTCATCACCGGCACGGTGCTGCTCGCCGTCTGCGAGCTGCGCGTGGCGCGGGACTACAAATTCACGGCGAACGCGCTGCACGGCGCCGGCATCGCCATCCTCTACTCCACGCTCTTCGCCACCTATGCGCTGTGGCACCTGCTGCCGTCGTTCGTGGTCGGCATGCTGATGCTGATGGTCACGGCGGTGGCGGTGGGGCTGGCCATCCGGCGCGACTCCATCTTCATCGCCCTGCTGGGCCTGGTCGGCGGCTTCGCCACGCCGGCCATGCTCTCCACCGGCGAGAACAATCCGATCGGCCTGTTCGGGTACCTGCTGCTGCTCAATGCCGGCCTGGCCTGGGTGGCGTACAAGAAGCGGTGGCCGCTGTTGACGGCGTGCAGCGTCGCCTTCAGCGTGTTGTGGCAGTGGCTGTGGATCTGGAAGTTCCTCACCGAGTCGCAACTGGCGCTGGCGGTGGGGATCTTCATCGCCTTCGCGGCGATGGCGGCGAGCGCGATGTTCTTCGGGCGGCGCGAGGACGGCACGCAAGGCATCTTCGATCGCATCGGCGCGGCGGGCGTCGCGCTGCCGCTGCTCTTCGCCGTCTTCAGCGCGGCGGTGCCGGCGTACGGCGAGCACTACAACCTGCTGTTCGGCTTCCTGCTCCTGATCTGCGCCGGCCTGGCGCTCGTGGCGCGGCTGCGCGGCCCGCTCTGGCTGCACAGCCTGGGCGGTATCAGCGCGGTGCTCGTCTTCCTCATCTGGAGCTTCAACGTCGGGACGGGCATCTGGCCGGCCGGCCTGTGGTGGGCCGCGGCCTTCATCGCGCTCTTCCTCGCGGCCGGCATCTGGGTCCGTACCGCCGCGGTGTTCGCCGCCGCCGCGCTCTTCTTCGTGGTGCCGATGTACGCGTGGGAACAGACCGGCGCGCTGCTGTTCATCGTTGCCTTCCTGCTCCTCGCCGCCGTCGCCGCGTACGCCATCTACTTCGGCCGCGGCGGCCTCTATTACCTCGCCTCGTTCTTCGTCATCGCCGCGGAGGCGATCTGGTCGTCGGAGCATCTCGACGAGTCGCGCCTCATCGCCGGCCTCACCCTCTACGGCGTCTTCGCCCTCTTCTTCCTCGGCGTGCCGATGCTGGCCCGCCGCTTCGGCCGCAACCTCACGCCGCGCAACGGCGTCACCGTCCTGCTCCTGCTCAGCCTGGGGCTGCTCTTCTTCCTCTCCGTCGGGGCGATCGCGAACGCCGCGCTGTGGGGGCTCGCGCTGCTGCTGGCGGTGGTCAACGTCGGCGCGCTGATCGAGGCGCGCGCCGGCTCGAACCCGATCCTCTCCGCCATCGCCGGCATCCTCTCCTGGATCGTGATCGGCGTCTGGTGGACGAGCGCCACGGTGGTGGCGAACCTCATCCCCTCGATGATCGTGCTGGCCGGCTTCGGCCTGCTCGTGGTGGCCGGCAACCTCTGGGCGCGGAAGGGGGCCGCCGACGCGGGCGAGTTCGAGCGCGACACCTATCTCGGTCTGGCCGGGCACGTCTTCCTCGCCTTCGTCGCCTCGCAGGTCTCGCTCTCGTTTCCGCCCTGGCCGATGCTCGGCGTGCTGCTCGTCCTCGACCTGGCGGTCGGCGTGGCCGCGCTCTGGCTGCGCCGCGCGTCGCTGCTCACCGCGGCCATGGCCGCCTCGCAGGTCGTGCTGATGATCTGGGCCACGCACGCGCAGGTGGTGCCGTGGCCGTACGTCGCGTTCGGCGCGGCCCTCTGCGTCGCGGCGTTCGCGCTGCTCTGGCTCCGCCTCGACCGCCGCTTCGCCCTGCCCGCCGTCGT
>DASYMJ010000055.1:0-40720 GCA_036009105.1 Thermoanaerobaculia bacterium
AACGGCACGAAGGCGTGCACCGGCAGCTCCGTCTCCATCAGCTGCACCGGCAACCCGCTCGCGGACGGCTCCTACGAGTGGTTCGTCCGCTCCATCTATCTCCTCTGCTCCGGCGGCGTCGACTCGGCCAGCAAGACGTTCACCGTCGGCTGCCTGACCACCGCCCCCACCCTGACCTCTCCCCTCGCGAACGCCACCGGCATCGCCGCCATCCCCCTCCTCAGCTGGACCAGCGTCGGCGCCGACACCTACGACATCTACTTCGGCTCCCCCGGCAATGGCTGCAGCAGCAGCTCGCCGCTCGCCACCACGCCGGGCACCGTCACCACGTTCTCGCCTCCCTCCCTCCAGCCCGGCACGACGTACGAGTGGAAAGTCGCGGCCAAAAAAGGCACCTGCCCGGCCAAGACGAGCTCCTGCCAGAGCTTCACCACCGCCGCCGCCTGCAACACCCCCGGCTCGTTCTCGCTGCGCTCGCCCGGCAACGGCAGCTCCTCCACCACCACGCCGACGCTCTCCTGGAACGCCTCCAGCGGCGCGGACAACTACAAGCTCCACCTCGGCAGCACGAACCCGCCGGCGGCGAACGCGAACGACCCCTCGCTGCCGAGCTCGCAGACCAGCTACACGCCGTCCACGCTGCCGCCGAACACTTACTACTGGTACGTCGATGCGGCGCCGGCCTGCGACCCGACGAAGAAGACCTCGACCCCGGTCGGCTCCTTCACCGTCTGCCCCACCGGCGTCTCCGCCCTCACCTCCCCTGCCGCCGGCGCCACGTTCACCACCTCCCAGCAGGTCGCCTTCAGCTGGACGGCGGTCAGCAACGCCACGGCCTATGACCTGCTTCTCTCCACCGATGGCGGCGCGACCTTCAACACCTCGGCCAGCACCACCGCGACGACCCTCCCCAAATCGCTCAGCGCGAACAGCTACGTGGCGGTGCTCCGCACCCGCTTCGGCAACAGCTGCCCCTCCACCGACTCGGCGCAGGTGCGCTTCACGGTCAGCCAGCCGGCCTGCCCCACCAGCCCCGGCACGGCCGCGCTGACCTCGCCGGCCGACGGCGCGACGAACGTCACCACGCCGGTCGACCTGAAGTGGACCTCGGTCAACGGCGCCACCGGCTACCGCGTCTTCGCGGCGCTCAGCGGCGGCTCCCCCGTCCTCCTGGGCAGCACGACCAACACCTCGCTCACCGTCAACCCGCCGGCCGGCACGGTGAACTGGTATGTCGAGACGACGTTCGGCACGGACTGCCCGACCACGGTCTCCTCCCGCTCCACCTTCACCGTGGTCACGCCGACCAGCTGCAACAACTCGGCGGCGACCCTCACCTCGCCCGCGAACGGCGCCGCGAATGTCGCCTCCACCGTGACCTTCCGCTGGGATGCGGCCAAAAACGCGACCAGCTACGAGCTCTTCACCTCCCTCAACGGCGCCGATTTCGTCGGCTCCGGCGAGACGACGAACACCTCCCTCACCCGCCTGATCTCCGCCGGCACGAGCGTGGCCTGGTACGTGGAGGCGAAGTTCCCGGGCTGCCCCACCCTCAAGTCGGGCACCTTCCGCTTCACCGTCGAGGCGGCGAAGTGCCCGGAGGGGAGCATCACCCTCAACGCGCCGGCCGGCGGCGCGACGATCACCTCCCCCGCCACCTTCTCCTGGTCCGCCGTCCCCAACGCCGGCTCCTACCGGCTGTGGGTGGCCATCGGCGGCAACGACCCGGCGGCGGTGGCCCGCGTGAACGGCACGAGCGCCACCGTCTCCCTCCCCAGCGGCGACGGCGAGTGGTACGTCGAAGCGATGCCCGCGGCCACCTCCTCGGCCGCCGATGCCTGCTCCTCCGTCCTCTCCGCCCACGCCCGCTTCACCGTGGCCAAGGCGAACAACTGCGATGGCCGCATCGCCCCCACCCTGGTCGAGCCGGCCGGCACCCTCGCCGCGCCGGCCAGCAGCGGCGCCGACGCGGAGCTGAGATGGAAGACGGTCAGCGGTGCGACCGGCTATCGGGTCTGGCTCGTCACCAGCGAAGGCCTGACCGACCTCGGCCTGACCAAGGACGACCACCTCGAGCAGACCCTCAAGCCGGGCCTCTACGGCTGGTACGTGGAAGCCTTCTTCGACGGCTGCCCCGCCCTCGCCTCCGCCCGCTCCTTCTTCAAGATCGAGGCGAGCACGGGCCGCTGCCCGACCGACACGCCGTCGATCCTGGCCCCGGCCGACGGCGCGACGAACGTCTCCTCCCCCGTCACCCTGCAGTGGAGCGCCGTCCTCGGCGCGGTGCAGTACCGCGTCTATGCCGCCATCGACAGCGGCGAGCTGCTGCTGATCGGCACCACGGACGACACCTCGCTCGTCCGCACCCTCCCCTTCGGCAAGATCAGCTGGCTGGTGGAAGCGGTCTTCCGCGAGTGCCCCTCCACGCGGTCCGCCCGCGCCACCTTCACCGTCCTCCAGGCTGCCAACTGCGCCACCGCCGCGCCGCAGCTCACCGCCCCCCAGGACGGCGCGCAGAACGTCGCCTCGCCGGTCGACTTCGTCTGGACGCCGGTCAGCAACGCGGCCAAGTACATCGTTCTGGTCCGTCTCGGCGACGGCTCGCTGGCGCCGGTGGGCGACACGAGCGACACGCACCTGCAGCGCGAGCTGCCCGGCGGCAACTACGAGTGGCGCGTGGCGGCCATCTTCAACGGCTGCCCGGCCACGTTCTCCGCCGTCCGCCGCTTCTCCATCTCCACCACCTGCGACAACCGCCGCCCGCTGCTCCTCACCCCGGCAGACGGCGCGCGCGACCTCGTCTCGCCCGTGCAGTTCACCTGGACCCGGGTGCGCGGCGCGAAGCAGTACCGCCTCTATCTGGCCAACGGCAAGGACGAGCCGACGGTCCTCGGCACCTCGACCGACAACTCCATGAAGCTCGACGTGCCGCCCGGCATCAGCCACTGGTTCGTGGAGGTGACGTTCGACGGCTGCCCGCCGCTCCGCTCCGCGGTGAGCGACTTCTTCGCCCTCAACGCCGCGCCTCCCTGCCGCACACCGGAGCGGCCGCTGGCGGCCGTGATCGGCCAGGCGCTCTCCGGCACGCCGTACTCGGTCCGCTGGACGCCGGTGGTGAACGCGAACGTGTACGAGGTGCAGGAGGCGACCTCGCTCGACTTCACCAACGCCACCACGAACACCGTGAGCGGCATCAGCGCCTCGTTCACCCACACCGCCACCGACAGGCCGCAGCAGTACCTCTACCGCGTCCGGGCGGTGAGCAGCTGCAGCGACGAGCGCGGCGCGTACTCGAACGTGGCCGGCATCTTCATCACGCCGCCCAAGCCGACCGCCAAAGAGCAGAACGCCAGCGCCGAGGTTGGCGTGGCGGGCAATGTCGTGCAGACGGTGTTTCTGGAAGGGGCCCCCACGCCCGTCACCTTCACGGCCACGGTCGACAAGCCGTGGCTCGCCGTGACGCCGTCCAGCGGCACCCTGGGCAGCGCCGGCCAGACCCTCACCGTCACCGCCGACCCCTCCACCCTCCCCCCCGGCACGAATACCGCCACGGTGAAGGTGGTCTACGGCTCGTCCGGCAGCGGCAAGGTGAAAGCGAACGCGGTCACGCCGAAAAGCGTGCCGGTCTCCGTCACCCTGGTCAGCCCGGTCACGCCGGGCGGCCGCAACACGCCGCCTCCGGACGCGCAGATCATCCCCGCCGTGGCTCACGCGGCCGGCGTGAACGGCTCGCTGTTCGAGTCGGACATCCGCCTGACGAACCTCTCGCCGCAGACGATGAAGTACCTGCTGAACTTCACCCCCTCCGCCGTCGACGGCACCACGAGCGGCAGCTCCATGACCGTGCAGGTCGATCCGGGCGGCACCATGGCCCTGGATGACATCCTGGCCAGCTTCTTCGGCAGCGGCTCGGGCGGCACGAGCTCCACCGGCATGCTGGAGATCCGCCCGCTCGCTTCGTCGTCCACGACCAGCATCGCCTCGCCCACCCTCGGCATCAAGAAGGTGACCGTCGCCTCCAGCCGCACCTACAACTTCACGGACAACGGCACCTTCGGCCAGTACATCCCGGCCATCCCCTTCTCCCAGTTCATCGGCAAAGGGGCGGGCATCCTCTCCATGCAGCAGATCGCGCAGTCTTCGCTCTACCGGACGAACTTCGGCCTGGTGGAAGGCTCCGGCGAGCCGGCGGACGTGGTGCTGCGCGTCTTCAACAACCACGGCGACCTGCTGCAGTCGATCCCCGTTTCGCTGCTGGCCGGCGAGCACCGCCCGCTCAACGCGCTCCTCGCCACCTACGGCATCACCCTGGAGGAAGGGCGCGTGGAGGTCGAGGTCACCTCCGGCAGCGGCAAGGTGACGGCCTACGCCTCGGCCATCGACAACCGCACCAACGACCCGCTGCTCATCCCCCCCGTGCTGAAAGGCGCGGTGACGGCCACGCGCTTCGCGTTGCCGGGCATGGCCGATCTGACCAGCAGCGTGGCCAGCTGGCGCAGCGACATCCGCATCTTCAACTCCGGCAGCGAGTCGACCCCGGCCACGCTCACCTACTACCCGCAGGGCAACCCCGGCTCGCCGCTCACCGCCAGCGTCACCGTGAACGCGGGCGAGATCAAGGCGATCGACAACGCGCTGCAGTCGCTCTTCGGGGTGACCAACTCCGGCGGCGCGATCGTGGTCACCACGCCGACCAGCAGCGCGCTCGTGGTCACCGCGCGGACGTACAACCTCACCTCGAACGGCACCTACGGCCAGTTCATCGGCGGCGTCACGCCCGCGCAGTCCATCGGCCTGGGCGACGACGCGCTGCAGATCCTGCAGGTCGAGCAATCCGACCGCATCCGCACCAACATCGGCATCGACGAGACCACCGGCAGCGGCGCCACGGTCGAGGTCTCCCTCGTCCAGAGCGACTCGAAGGTGACGGCCAAGACATCCTTCGAGCTCGCCCCGAACGAGTTCCGCCAGCTCTCCGTGGCCGACTTCGGCGCCGGCACCCTCTACAACGGCCGGGTGACGGTGAAGGTGATCAGCGGCACCGGCAAGGTGACCGCGTACGGCTCCGCGATCGATCAGATCACGCAGGACCCGACGTACGTGCCGGCGCAGTGAGTGAAGCAGTTGTCGGTTGTCGGTTATCAGTTGTCAGTGGCTCAGGCCGGTTCTACTGACAACCGATAACCGACAACTGACAACCGCTCCTATAATGCCCGCCGATTCTCGAACGGAGGTACCTCCCTTGGCAGAACAGAATTTCGATGTCGTCGTGGTCGGCAGCGGGCCCGGCGGCTATGTGGCCGGCATCCGGGCCGGCCAGCTCGGCATGAAGGTCGCGGTGGTGGAGAAGGACCCGTTCATCGGCGGCACCTGCACCCACCGCGGTTGCATCCCCACCAAGGCCCTCCTCCAGAACGCCGACGTCCTGGAGAAGATCCGCAAGTCGCAGGAGTTCGGCATCACCGTGGGCGACGTGAAGCTCGACTTCAAGGTCGCCCAGGACCGCAAGCAGGGCGTGGTCGACAAGAACGCGAAGGGCATCGAGTTCCTCTTCCGCAAGAACAAGGTCGAGCGGGTCACCGGCTTCGGCCGCCTGGCCGGCAACGGCGTGGTCGAAGTCAGCGGCGGCGAGGGCGAGCCGCAGCGCCTGAAGGCCAGGAACATCATCCTGGCCATGGGCTCCGTGCCCCGCGACCTGCCCCACATCAAGGCGGACGGCAAGCGCATCATCAACTCCGATCACATCCTGCAGCTGACCGAAGTGCCGAAGTCGATGCTCGTCATCGGCGCGGGCGCCGTCGGCTGCGAGTTCGCCTCCATCTTCCACCGCTTCGGCACCAAGGTCTGGATCGTGGAAGTCATGCCCCAACTCCTCCCCATCGAGGACGAGGAGATCGCCAAGGAGTTCACCCGCGTCTTCAAGAAGAAGGGGATCGACGTCTTCACCGACGCGAAGGTCGAGTCGTGCGAGGTCACCGAGAGCGGCGTGAAGTCGACCCTCACGGTGAAGGGCAAGCAGCAGGTCATCGAGTCCGAGCTCGTCCTCTCCGCCACCGGCCGCCGCGCCTTGACCGAGAACTGCGGCTTGGAAGGCACCAGGATCAAGATGGAGCGCGGCTACGTGCAGGTGGACGGCTTCATGCGCACCGGCGAGCCGAACGTCTACGCCATCGGCGACATCGTCCCCACCCCCGCCCTGGCCCACTGCGCCTCGGCCGAAGGCATCCTGGCCATCGAGCACATGGCCGGCCTGGAAGTGCGCCCCATCAACTACGACCACGTGCCGAACGCCACCTACACCGATCCGGAGGTCGCTTCGGTGGGCCTGACCGAAAAGAAGGCGAAAGAGCGCGGCTACGACGTCAAGGTCGGCAAGTTCCCCTTCACCGCGAACTCGAAGGCGCGGATCATCGGCGAGTCCGGCGGCCTGGTGAAGATCGTCTCGGACAAGAAATACGACGAGGTCCTCGGTGTGCACCTGGTCGGCCCCCACGCCACGGATCTCATCGCCGAGGCTTGCGCGGCGTTGGAGCTGGAGGCGACGACCGAGTCGATCGCCAAGACGATCCACGCGCATCCCACGCTGTCCGAGGCGATCATGGAAGCGGCCGAGGATGCGCTGGGGCATTCCATTCACCAGTAGAGAGCAGATGACGTCCGCAATCGAAACCACAGACACTCACGGCCTCGCCCGCGAGCAACTGCTCGAGATCGACTACTACCTCCGCCTGACCCGCACCCTGGAAGAGAAGATCGTCGCCCTCTTCCGGCAGTCGAAGGTCATCGGCGGCATCTACCGCTCCCTCGGGCAGGAGGGCGAGTCCGTGGCCGCGGCGTACGCGCTCGACTACGCGCAGGGCGATGTGGTGCAGCCGCTCATCCGCAACATCGGCTCCATCCTGGTGGCGGGGGCCAAGCCGGTGGACATCCTCCGCCAGTACATGGCCAGGGGCGACTCCCCCACCCGCGGGCGGGAGCTGAACATCCACTTCGGCAACCCCGCCACCGACGGCTTCATCGGCCAGATCTCCATGCTGGGGGACATGATCCCGGTCATGGCCGGCATCACCCTCGCCGGGCGGATGCAGAAGCGGAGTCTGGTCGGCCTGGCCTTCATCGGCGACGGCGGCTCCTCCACCGGCGCCTTCTGGGAAGGGATGAACTTCGCCACGGTGCAGCGGCTGCCGCTGGTGGTCGTCGTGGAGGACAACGGCTACGCCTACTCCACCCCGACCTCGAAGCAGACCGCGGCGAAGACGCTGGCCGACAAGGCGGTCGCCTTCGGCTGCGCCGGCAACACCGTGGACGGCAACGACGTGCTCGCGGTCTACGCCGCCACGAAGGAAGCGGTCGATCGGGCCCGCAACGGCGGCGGCGTCACGCTGCTGGAAGTGAAAACGTTCCGCATGAAGGGCCACGCCGAGCATGACAACCAGTCGTATGTGCCGCCGGAGCTGATCGAGCAGTGGCGGGCGAAGGATCCGCTGGTGCGCTACGAGAAGACTCTGATCGATGGCGGGATCGCCAGGCAGGAAGAGTTCGACGCGATCCAGCAGCGGGTCAAGCGCGAGCTCGATGCGGCCGTGGACGAGGCGGAGCGCTCGCCCATGCCGAACGGCGAGGACGCGGGCAAGGGGCTGTGGGCCGGGGATGGATACTGGAATGCCTGAGACGACGTACATCGAAGCCATCCGCAGCGCGATGGAAGAGGAGATGGCGCGCGACGAGCGCGTGTTCCTCATCGGCGAGGACGTCGGCGCGTACGGCGGCGCGTTCAAGACCAGCGCGGGGCTGATCGACCGCTTCGGCCCGGAGCGGGTGGTCGACACGCCGATCTCCGAGATTGCCATCATCGGCGCGGCGTCCGGCGCGGCGCTGATGGGCATGCGCCCCATCGCCGAGATGCAGTTCATCGACTTCATCACCTGCGGCTACGACATCCTGGTGAACTTCACCGCCACCAGCCGCTATCTCTATGGCCGCGGCTGCCCCATCGTGGTGCGCGGCCCGGCCGGCGGCGGCACCCACGGCGGCCCGTTCCACTCCCTCAACCCGGAGGCGATGTTCATGAACCGGCCGGGGCTCAAGATCGTGGCGCCGGCCACGGCGTATGACGCGAAGGGGCTGCTCAAGGCCGCCATCCGCGACGACGACCCGGTGCTCTACATCGAGCACAAGTACCTCTACCGGCGCATCAAGGAAGAGCTGCCGGCGGAGGACTACATCGTGCCGATCGGCAAGGCGAACGTCCGCCGCCGGGGCAAGGACCTGACCATTCTCACCTGGGGCGCCATGGTCTACGTGGCCGACGACGCGGCGGACGACCTGGCGAAAGATGCCGTCTCGGTGGAGGTCATCGACCTGCGCTCCATCATCCCGTTCGATGAGGAAGCGATCCTGGAGTCGGTGGCGAAGACGAACCGCGTGATCATCCTGCACGAGGCGCCGCTCACCGGCGGCGCGGGCGCCGAGTTCGCGGCTCGCATCGCGGAGAAGGCGTTCGACTACCTCGACGCCCCCATCAAACGCGTCGCCGCGCTCGACGTGCCGACGCCCTACTCGCCGCCGCTGGAGGCCTTCGTGCTGCCGGACAAGGCGAAGGTGCTGGCCGCGGCGCGCGAGTTGCTGGCGTATTAGCGATCGGCGATCGGCGATCAGCGGTCAGGAGAACGCGACGGTCTCGCGAGAACGGACGCTGGTTCTCCCGATCGCCGATCGCTGATCGCTGAAGTTGCCGCACGCAACGTTTTGCGCTAAAAGCCACGCGCAAGGGAGACGGAATGGCCACTGACGTCGTGATGCCGCAGATGGGGGAATCGATCGCCGAGGGGACGGTGTCCCGCTGGATCAAGAAGGTGGGCGACCGGGTGGATCGGGATGAGCCGCTGCTGGAGATCTCGACCGACAAGGTGGACGCGGAGATCCCCTCCCCCGTCGCCGGGACCCTGACCGAGATCGTGGTGCAGGAAGGTCAGACCGTGCCGGTGAACTCGGTGGTGGCGCGCATCGCGGCGGAGGGGGAGGCCGCGCCGCCCGCCCCGAGCGAGCAGCCTGTCAGCGAGCAGCCGGCCAGCGAGCAGCAGGCAGCGAGCAGCGAGCAGGAGACCGCGCCTGCGCCAGAGCCAGCACCAGCAACCAGCAACCAGCAACCAGCAACTCCCCCGCCCCCCGCCCCCCAGCCCGAGCCGCAGGCCGAGCCGGAAGGCGCGGACAACGAGAACATCGCCTCCCTAGAAGAGCGCCGCCGCACCAAGTCCTCCCCTCTGGTGCGCAAGATCGCGCAGGAGAACAACGTCGACATCTCCCAGATCCAGGGCTCCGGCGTCTCCGGACGGGTCACCAAGAACGACATCCTCGACTTCCTCCAGCAGCCGCAGCGACCGGCGGCCGCCGCACCGCCGCAACAGCCGCAGCCGCAGCCCGCGGCCCAGCAGCAGTTCCAGCCCTCGGCCGCGCCCAAGCCGCAGTTCGCGCCGGGCGAGAACGTCCGCCTCGAGCCGCTCAGCGTGATGCGCAAGCGCATCGCCCATCACATGGTCCTCTCCAAGCAGACCTCGGCCCACGTGACGACCGTCTTCGAGTTCGACTTCACGAACATCGAGAAGCTCCGCCGCCGCTACAAAGAGGAGTACGCCGAGCGCGGCGTCAAGCTCACCTACCTGCCCTTCATCGTGCAGGCGATCATCGCCGGCCTGCGCGAGTTCCCGGTCATCAACGCCTCGATGGACGAGAACAACGTCGTCTATCACCGCGACCTCAATATCGGCATCGCCGTCGCCCTCGAATGGGGCCTCATCGTCCCCGTGGTCAAGAACGCCGACGAGAAAAACATCCTCGGCCTGGCCAGGGCCATCAACGACCTCGGCGAGCGCGCGCGCACGAAGAAGCTCAGCCCGGATGACGTGCAGGGGGGGACCTTCACCATCACCAACCCCGGCATCTACGGCGGCCTGTTCGGCACGCCGATCATCAATCAGCCCCAGGTGGCCATCCTCGGCGTGGGCGGGGTGAAGAAGCGGCCGGTGGTGGTCGAGACGAAGGACGGCGACTCCATCGCCATCCGCTCCATCTGCATCATGTCCCTCACCTTCGATCACCGCCTCATCGACGGCGCCGTGGCCGACCAGTTCATGGCCCGCGTAAAGCAGATCCTGGAAGCGGGTCAGTTCACGATGTAACGCCGCCACAGGCGCGAGGCGGGCCACAGCAGCAACAGCGCGATGAGCGATCCCGCGGCGCCTGCCCGCAGGCGCTGCGGCCTGTACTCCGTCTCGATGACGTGCCTGCCCGCGCCCACCGCGACGGCGCTGAACGCGTAGTCGGCCGGCACGATGTCCGCCGCCTTGCCGTCCGCGCGCGCCGTCCAGCCGCCGTACTTTGTCTGGGCAAAGACGACGTAGCCGGGGCACGGCGCGTCGACCCTGTACCGCGTGCCCAGCGCCGCCACCGCCGCCGCGCCGCAGTTGCCGACCGGCGCCGGTTGCGACTCGAGGATCACCCGCGAGAGGTCCGGCGCCTGCAGGATGCGCTTCGCCGCCTCGTCCTCGCCCGCCACGCTCTCCACGCTGCTGACGAACCGCGCCGGCGCGGCGTTCGGGCTGCGATGCAGCTGCACGGTCTGATTCGACATCGTCGCGAAGACGCGGACGTCGCCGCGATCGAGCAAGCCCTGGCGCCGCTCCGGCGGCAGCTGGTTGATCACCTCCGACAGCGCGGCGATGCGCCGCGGCGCGAGGCCGTCGTAGTCGACGTGGTAGATGACCGGGATGCCGAACATGGTTCCGGTGTAGCCGTTCAGCGTCGCGATCTGCCAGCGGGCCAGCCAGAAGATGTCGTTCGTCGGCGCGTTGAGGACGATCTCCCGCTCCGCCGCCCAGAAGCGGCCGCCACCCACCGCCTTCGCCACGGCGTCCGCGAGCGGCGGCCGCTCGAAGATCTCCCGCGGCGCGTACGTGTTGACGGACAGCCCGGCAATGAACAGGTCCGCCACCACGACGGCGGCCATCGCCTCCCGTCGCCATCGCACGGCCAGACCGAGGGCCAGGGCCGCCACCGCCGCGTGCACGAAGCTGAGCGCGAGGAGCGGATTCTTCGCGGTGGCGACCGCGCCGATTGCACACAAGCCAGCCAGCACGAACGAGAGGCGGCGCCGATCGGCGAAGATCTCGTAGCCATAGCCGGCCAGCAAGGCGATCGGCAGGATGGCGGCGATCATCGCCTTCACCGGATAGCGGAAGATGGAGACCAGCGGCAGCCCGTAAATGAGATGAAAGCCCGGCAGGTGCGAGCCGAGCGAGAGCAGCAGCGCGACCAGAGCGAGCACCGCCAGCGCCGGCCGCTGCCGCGCGCCGGCAGCGGCCAGCAGCAACGCGGGGATGCCGAAGTAGATGCTGAGGATGTAGGGGAAGCCCTGCGACTCGAGATTGCGGCCCCAGTAGTCGGCGTCGTTCAGCGTGTGCGTCGGCCCGAGGAGGCCGGGGACTGCCAGTTCGCCGAGGCGGATGGGGTGGACCGACCAGGTGGTGAAGTTTTCGTAGGAGCGGCGGCGGCTGCGCGCGGACTGCTCGATCACCGCCGTGGCGGGGAGCGTCTGCAGGAGCGAGAGGCCGAGGGCGAAGACGATCACCATCGCGGCCGCGGCGGCCTTCGCGCGCGGCGTCAGCTCATACGAGGTGAACCCGATCCACACGATGATGGTGACGAAGAGGAGCGCCGTCAGCTCCGCGGCGCCGCAAAAGAGCGGCATGGCCGCGGCGATGGCGGCCGGCGCGAGCGAGCGCTGTCCCGAGAGCGCGCGGTGGAGCAGGGCGATGGTGGTGGGCAGCCACGGCAGCCCGAAGAGCAGCAGCATCAGGTTCGCGGTGGAGAGCGTGTAGCCGCAGAGCGCGAAGACGGCGCCGGTCACGAACGCGGCCGGCTGGGAGAGGCCGAGGCTGCGCGCGAGCCAGTACGCGGCCAGCGCGCAGAAGAGGAAGTGCAGGACGAGGATCACGTTGAAGGCGACGAGCGGCGGCAGCGCGAAGTAGAGCAGGTTGGACGGATGGAGCGCCGCGTTCGCCGGGTTGGTCAGGAACGGCTGGCCGCCGTTGGTCAGCGGGTCCCACAGCGGGAGGTGCCCCGCCCGCAGCGACTGGATGAGGAAGAGCCTCTTCGGATAGTAGAGGAGGTAGAGATCGCGGAAGAAGAACGTGCGGGTGGTGAGCGGCTGGCGGAAGAGCAGCAGGATCAGCGCGCCGAGGAGCCACAGGGGCCGCTCGCGCAGGACGTCGCGCGCGTCACTCGTGGAGGAGGGAAGCGGGCGCATGCGAGCGGGAGTGTAAGCGATCAGCGACCAGCGGTCGGCGATCGGGAGAACGGGGCGCGGTCCACGGCATGCGGCGTTCTCCTGATCGCTGATCGCCGATCGCCCCTCCCCGGGAATGCCCGGCGTCCGCGCGGCGCTATAGCCCACGCATGCGCCGGTGCGAGCTCCACAACCTGCACGTCGTCACCTACGAGAACGGGATGAAGCTGCAGCAGAAGCTCGTCGAGCTGCGCCAGGCGGACCAGATCCCCGACCAGTTCCTCCTCCTCGAGCACCCCCCGGTCATCACCCTCGGGCGCGGCGGCAGCATGGGGAACCTGCTCGCCACCCCCGACCTTCTCCGCTCCCAGCGCGTCCGCTTCTTCGAGACCACCCGCGGCGGCGACATCACCTATCACGGCCCCGGCCAGGTGGTCGGCTACCCCATCGTCCACCTCGGCGAAGGCAGGCGCGACGTGCGCAAGTACGTGACGAACCTGGAGGAGGTGCTGATCCGCACCGTGGCCGAATACGGCATCACCGCGGAGCGGGTGGAAGGGAAGCGCGGCATCTGGGTGGGCAACGACAAGATCGCCGCCATCGGCGTGCGCATCGCGCGCTGGGTGACCTCGCACGGCTTCGCCCTGAACGTAAACACGAACCTCGACCACTTCCGCCTGATCACCCCCTGCGGCCTGCATGGCACCGGCGTGACCTCCATCGCCCGCGAGCTCGGCCACCCCGTCTCGGAAGAAGAAGTGCGGCAGCTCGCCACGGCGAAGTTCGCCGAGGTGTTCGAGCGGGAGCTGGTGAGGAGGCCGGAGACCATCAGGCTGATCAAGGTGCTGATCCACGACGGCGACCGCGTGCTCCTGCTCCATCGCAAGCCGGAGCGGGGCAACTTCTGGCAGCCGATCACCGGCTCGATCGAGCAGGGCGAGTCGCCCTCCGAGACCGCGCGGCGGGAGATCGTGGAGGAGACCGGCAACCACGCCGAGCCCCGCGACATCGGCCTGACCCAATCGTTCCTCATCGAGTCGCAGTACCTCGCCTCGCGCTACGAGACCCCCATCATCGCCAGCGAAGTCGGCTTCGCCGCCGCGCTGGACTCGACCCTCCCCATCCGCATGGACCCGGAGGAGCATGATGAATACGGCTGGTTTACGTTCGCCGAGGCTTATGAAAGGATTCGTTGGACGGATGATCGGGAGGCTCTGGAACGAGTGCAGCGGAGATGGGAAATTGAAAATTGAAAATTGAAAATTGAAAAAATGCCGTGCAGCGCAGCCCGTTTTCAATTTTCAATTTTCAATTCGAATTACCAATGACCGACCAAACACCCGAAACGCCCCCCATCAACCGCCGCGCCGGCCACCGCCCGGAGTGGCTGAAGATCAGAATCCCCGGCAACCTCGACCAACTGCCGGTTTCAAACCTGATGAAGGACCTGGCCCTCAACACCGTCTGCCAGGAGGCGAGGTGTCCGAACATCTTCGAGTGCTGGGCGGCCGGCACGGCCACCTTCATGATCCTCGGCGAGATCTGCACGCGGCGTTGCACCTTCTGCGCGGTGGGGAAGGGCAAGCCGCTGCTGGCCGATGCGGGCGAGCCGGCGCGGGTGGCGGAGGCGGTGGAGCGGATGGGGGTGAAGCACTGCGTCATCACCATGGTCAACCGCGATGACCTGCCGGACGGCGGTGCGGAGCAGGTGGCGCAGACCGTCCGCGCCGTGCGCGAGCGCACCGGCGCCGCGGTCGAGGTGCTGATCTCCGACCTGGAGGGCAACCGCGAGGCGCTGCGCATCGTGATCGAGTCCAAGCCGGAGGTGCTGGCCCACAACGTCGAGACCGTGCCGCGGCTGTATTCGGCCGTGCGCCCGGTGGCAAAGTACGAGCGCTCGCTGGACCTGCTGCGCTGGGCGCACGAAGAGGGGATGCTGACCAAGTCCAGCATCATGCTCGGGCTGGGCGAGCGGGAGGAGGAGATCCTCCAAACGGCCTCCCATCTGCGCGCGGCCGGCGTCGACATCTTCACCATGGGGCAGTACCTGGCGCCGACCGGCAACCACCATCCGGTGCGGCGTTATTACACGCCGGAAGAGTTCGCGCAACTGGGCGATCGGGCCCGCGCGCTGGGCTTCCATCACGTCGAATCGGCGCCCCTGGTGCGCAGTTCCTATATGGCCCACCGTGCCGTACAATCCGCGCCTCATCATGCCGCGCGCGACATTCGTCGATGAGGGAAAGAGCGGCGAATTTCCCGCCGGGCGCACGCTCCTCTCCATCGCTTCCGAGCTCGACGTGCGGGTCAGCCACGTCTGCGGCGGCGACGGTGCGTGCGGGACTTGCAGGATCGAAGTGGTGGAAGGGTGGGACCAGCTGACGCCTCCCACCCCCGACGAGACGTACAAGGAGCTCGAGCCGCCCTACCGCCTCTCGTGCCAGTCGAAACTGCTGGGCGACGTGACGGTGAAGGTGGCCAAGATCGAGTGAGGAACCATGACAGTCATCGAGATGAACCCGACGTCGCTCTCCCCCCAGCAGCTGGGCCTGCTGATGCAGTACACGGTCGAGGCCTACAAGACCTTCGAGAAGCTCGCCGAGAGCCTGCCCAACCCGATGGCCGCGGCCATGTTCGCCAACTTCGCGGTCGAGGAGCGCCTCCACCGCGACCTGCTGGAGGGGAAGATCGCCACCAGCAGCGTGGCCCGCATCAAGGTGACGCTCGGCCCCGACCTGCTGTTCCAGGACATCCTGGAAGGCGACCTCTCCTACCGGGAGATGACCGAGTTCCTCATCGCCCGGGAGAAGACGATGCAGCGCCGGCTGGAGGAGATCCGCAAGACCTCGCCCCAGAGCGACCTCTACATGCTCATCTATCTCACCGCGGCGAAGCGCGCGCACATCGTGGAGCTGGAGCGCGAGCTGGAGCTGATCCGTCTCGACCCCGACTGGTTCCGCCGGGAGGACGCCGAGTTCCGCATCGCCAACGGACCTCGCCCGGCATGAACCTCTCCCTCGCCCCCGAAGCCGCCGCCCATCTGCAGCACGACCTCTCCGGCCGCCTGCTCCGCATCGCCTTCACCACCGGCTGCGGCGGCAGCGGCTACCGTCTGGCCTACGCCGACCAGCCACTCGACGGTGACCGGATCGTGGAGCTGGACGGCGTCAAAGTGGCGCTCGACGACATGGCCGCTTCCCGCCTGGACGGCGCGGTGATCACCTACGACGAGGAGGATGAGGGGTACCTGCTCGATCATCCCGATGCCGTGACGGCCGTCTGGTGCGGATAGTATCCCCTGTGCCGGCGCGTCCTCTGCGCGGCGGCCGCGGGTTGCGATCAGGAGAACGATCGCCAGCCGGATCCGCCACGCCATGCGGTGCTAGGATACCGGCGTGCGTCGCCTCGCAGCGATCCTGGTGACCCTGACCTTGCTCCTCCCCGCGGCAGCGCTCTTCGCCGCGAAGCCGCTCCCCTGCTGCTGCAAGTCGAAGCAGGCGTGTCCCCTGAAGAAGCAGTGCGGCTGCTCGCTGTCGCGGACGATGCCCCATCCCGCGCCGGCGAGCATCCCGTTCCAGGCGCGCTGGACGATCGAGACGCCGTTCACGCTCGCCGTTCCCCTCACGCGGCGCGCCTACCCCGCCCCGCCCGCCCAGCACGCCGTACGCCTCGCCGACGCCCCAAATACGCCCCCTCCGCGTCTCTCCTGATCGCCGATCGCCCACTGCTGATCGCCATCAGGGAGACCACGCATGCATAGCGCGCTCGCGCTCATCGTCCTCTTGTTCCAGACGCTGACTACCGCCACGGTGGGCGGCCGCGTCGTCCTCACGGACGGCACTCCCATTCCGGGCGTGACCGTCACGATCACGGAGACGGAGCGCAATACGACCGCGACGGCCGTCACCGACGTCGCGGGGCGGTTCCGCTTCCCGCCGCTCGCGCCGGGCTCGTACACGCTCGCCACCCGGCTCGAAGGACTCAAGACCCAGACGCGCAAGCTGCAACTCACGCTGGGACAGGTGGTGGACCTCTCCATCCCCTTGTCGCTCGCCTCCGTGCAGTCGGAAATCACCATCGCCGAGCCCGCGCCGATCATCGAGACGGCGCGCACGCAGATCGCCGCCACCGTCACGCCCGATGAAGTGCGCCAGCTGCCCCTCAACGGGCGCAACTACCTCGACCTGGCCCTGCTCGCGCCGGGCGTCTCCCGCACGAACAGCGGCGCGAACCAGCGCTTCGCCGAGACGTCCGCCGTCCCCGGCACCGGCATCTCCGTCTCCACCCAACGCAACCTGAACAACTCCTTCCTGGTGGACGGCCTCTCCTCGAACGACGACGCCGCGGAACTGGCCGGCACGTTCTACAGCCAGGAAGTGATCCGCGAGTTCCAGGTCATCCGCTCCGCCGGCATGGCTGAGTTCGGGCGCGCCTCGGGCGGGGTGATCAACGTCGTGACCCAGGCCGGCACGAACACCTTGCGCGGCGACGCGTACGGCTTCTTCCGCAGCCAGCGCCTCGATGCCGACAATCCGCTCACCGGCTCCACCCTTCCCCTCCACCAGCAGCAATACGGCACCTCCCTCGGCGGCCCGGTGAGGAGAGACCGGACCTGGTTCTTCACCAACTTCGAGCAGCTTCGCCAGCGTGGCGGCGGCGTGATCACCATCGCACCCTCCGCCGTCTCCGCCATCAATGCGCGGCTCGACGCGGCGGGCTATCGCGGCGCGCGTCTCACCACCGGCGCATTCGGCACCACGCTCGACTCCACGAACGCGTTCCTCCGCCTCGACCAGAGCATCGGCTCCGATTCGCTGACGCTCCGCTTCAACAGCTACGACGTCGACAGCGCGAACGCGCGCAACGCGGGCGGCCTCAACGCGCTCAGCCGCGCCACGGCCCTCGGCAACCACGACCGGACGCTCGCGGCGAGCTACCTGGCCGTCCTCTCCGAGCACACGCTGAGCGAGACGCGCGCGCAGCTCACCCGCAGCCGTCTCGACGCTCCCACGAACGACGCGGTCGGCCCGGCGGTGAACATCGCCGGCATCGCCAGCTTCGGCGTGGCCACCTTCTCCCCCACCGCGCGCGACATCGACCTGTACGAGCTCGCCCAGAATGGGTCCTGGTACCGCGGCGCGCACGCGCTCAAGGCGGGCGTCGACCTGCTGCGCAACAACGTCGCCATCACCTTCCCCGGCGCGCTGCAGGGCGTCTACACGTTCCGCGATCTGCCCAGTTTCCTGGCCGGCAACTACGCCTCGTTCCAGCAGGCCTTCGGCGAGCCCGCCACGCGCCAGCGCAACGACAACTTCGCCGCGTTCGTGCAGGACGAATGGCGCGCCACGCCGCGGCTGACCGTCAACGCCGGCCTGCGCTACGACGTGCAGCGCCTGCCGTCGCTCGTGCACACCGACCGCAACAACCTCTCGCCGCGCTTTGCCGCGGCGTGGGACGTGCGCGGCGATGGCAGGAGCGTACTGCGGGCCGGAGCGGGCATCTACTACGACCGCATCCCGCTCCGCGCCGTGGCGAACGCGCTGCAGCGCAACGGCGTGACGTACCGCATCGCGCAGGTCGGCCCCGGCGCGCTGACCTTCCCCAACGTCTTCGCCGCCTTCCCCAGCGGCCTGGTCACGAACATCACGACCATCGATGCCCACATCGAGAACAGCCGCTCGGAGCAGGCCATGCTGCAGTACGAGCGGCAGCTCGGCGAGCACGGCTCGGTCGCCATCGGCTACGAGCACCTGCGCGGCCGCGACCTCATCATGTCCCGCAACATCAACGCGCCGGCGCCGGCCGGCCGGCCCGATCCGGCCATCGGCAACAACGGCCAGTTCCAGTCCATCGGCGACTCCTGGTACGACGGCTTCACCCTCTCCGCCACATGGCGGCCCGAGCTCCGCCTCTCCTACACGTTCTCCAAAGGACTCGATACCTCCGGCAACTTCTTCTTCAGCACGCCGCAGGACAACAACGACATCCGGGCCGAGCGGGGGCGCTCGGACAACGACCAGCGCCACCGCCTCACCCTCAGCGGCACCCTCGCCGGGCCGGCCGGCCTGCAGTTCAGCTACCTCTACGCCTACACCTCCGCGCTGCCGTTCAACATCCAGCTGCCGAACGACCGCAACGGCGACACGAACTTCAACGACCGCCCGCCCGGCGTCGGCCGCAACACCGGCCGCGGCTTCGACTACCAGTCGCTCGACCTCCGGCTCAGCTGCCGCTTCGGCCGCATCGAGGCGATCGTCGATGCCTTCAATGTGCTGAACCGGACGAACTACCAGGTGCCGAACAACATCATCACCTCGCCCACGTTCGGCCAGCCGACCGCGGTCAACGATCCGCGTCAGCTGCAGCTGGGGTTGCGGGTGACGTATTAGGACGGCACGATTGGCCTACCACCGCCCCGCCGCCCGCTCCTTCGACGGCAGCACCTCCAGGCAGGTCGTCCACCAGCCGGTGAGCACCGTCTCCACGAACTCCTCCGGCAGGCGCTCGGCGCGCATCTCGGCGGCGAGACGCTCGTGATCGTAGGCCAGCGGTACGAACTCTACCTCCACCGCCGAGCCGCGCACGGTGACGAGGGTGTACCAGACGTTCGTCCGCCCGTCGTTGGCCGGACGGCCGATGACGCCCGCGTTGATGACGTGGCGCTCTTCGCTCAAGGCCTTGTGCCAGTGCAGGCCGGTATGGGTGCAGACGATGACGTCCGCCTCGTGCTCGCGGCAGAGGCGCTCCAGAAACGGCGCCGGCGAGGTGGAGCGCCAGAGGAACTCGTTGATCTTCCGCGGCGAGCCGTGCACCAGCAGGAAGCGCCGGTCGCCGGCCGTGAAGCGGATGTGCCGCGGCAAGGTGCCCATCCAGCGCTTCAAGTCATCGCCCGTCTTGGCAAAGGTGTAGTCGTAAGAAATCTGCGCGTAGTGGTTGTCCCGCGGATCGGTATAGCCGCAGTGGCAATCCTGCGCGCCGGTGGAGAGCGACTCCTCGTAGTTGCCCTGGATGCCCGCAATGCCGCGCTCGATGAGGAGCTCCGGCACGCGGTCGGGATGCGGCCCGAACGCGCCCAGGTCCCCAAGAAAGTAGGTGGCGTCGACGTTGCGACGGCTGATGTCGTCCAGCGCGGCGCGCAGCGCCCAATAGTTGGAGTAGATGCCGCCGATGAAGGCGATGCGGGTCGCCGATCGCTGATCGCCGGTCACGTCGTGCACGTCACACCGTCCACCCAGCAGGTGTGACACGCGCCGTAGCGGAGCGCGAACGGGCGGAGCGTTACGGCGAGCGTGTCGCCCATCCGCGCGCCCGGCTCCTCGATCAGGATGGGGCAGACGAACACGCCCTGGCTCGTCACCATTCGTCCTGACGCGCACTGCAGCGAGCCGACCTCGCCCTGCTCCAGCATCTCCTGCGACAGCCGCTCCCAATCTTCATAAGCCCGCGTCCGGGTCTCCTCGGCGCCGATCCGGAAGAGCGACAGCACCTTCAGGCGCGGCTTCTGGAAGCCGAAGCCGCGGATCAGTTCCAGGAAACGCGCGCGGCCTTCCGAGGTCTCCACGCCCGAGGCGGCCGTGGTGACGGTGATGACCGGGTTGAGACCGACCGCGGCGAGGTTGCCCAGGCCGGCCATCACCTTGTCCCACACGCCCGCGCCGCGGATGGCGTCATGCGAGTGGCGGTCGAAGCCGTCCAGGCTGACGCGGAGGTCGAGCGCGTACTCGCTGCCGTCGAACAGCTCGCGCAGCCGCTGGCACGTCTCCGGCCGCAGCAGCATGCCGTTCGTCAGCACCGTGGCCGGTCCCTGCCGCAGCGTCGCCTCCAGGATGGCCAGCATGTCGCGGTTCATGAACGGCTCGCCGCCGGTGAAGTAGTACTCCCGCACGCCGAGCTCCCGCGCCTCGGCCAGCCGCCGCTCGCAATCGGCGAGGGTCAGCATCGCGTGCGAACGGTTCGTCGGCGAGGAGGAGATGAAACAGTGGGTGCACTCGATGTTGCACAGCGTCCCCGCCACCTGGAACCAGAGCGTGTCGAGGGCGAGCAGGGGGACCAGGGGAGCGGTGGTCATCGGGGCAGTCCGTTCAGGATGGTCTCCAGCTGCTGCAGTCCGGTGCGCAGCAGGAACGCGCGCGAGCGGCCGTAGCTGCGCGAGCCGACGAAGTAGAAGTTCGGCTCGCCCGACTGGAGGTCGTTCGATGCCACCTTCGGAACCGCCAGGCAGTCGGTGACATTCGAGATGGCGCGATACAGCCGCGCGCCCCCTTCGGTAATGGGCGAGGTCTCGACGGCCAGCTCGCCCACCATGGAGGTATCCGGCCGATAACCGGTGAAGGCCGCGATGGCGTCCACCTCGAGGTTGCGTCCGCCGGTCAGCAGGACGTCGTAGCAGCCATTGCGCTCGGCGATGCTCTCCACCATCGCCTTCCGCTCCACGCGCAGCTTGCCGCTCTCCGCCAGCTCGTTCGCTCGGCCCACCACCCGCTGCCGCTCCGGCAAGGGATCGTTCGCCACCTCTTCGCAAGGGCGGCGGTTCGCCGTGCGAACGGCCCAGATGACCTCCGACTCGCCGAGGATGTCGAGCGCGTTGGCGGCGGAATGGCCGTGGCCGATGAGGAGCACGCGCTTGCCGCGCAACGCATCCACCCGCGCCTCGAGCTCGCCCAGGTTGCGGATGGGCGGCCGCTGCAGGCGAAGCTCGCCGCGAGCGGGCAGGCCGCCGGCGCCGAGCGGCTTGGGGATGCGGTAGCCGCCCGTCGCGTCGAGCACCACCTCCGCTTCGAGCGTCTCCTCCCCTTCCGGCGTGGCGACCAGCAGACGGAAGGGACGCTCGGCGCGCAACGGATGCCCCGCGTAGTCCTCGCGCTGCAGGTTGCGCCGGCCGATGCCGACGACGCGCGTGCGCGTCCGGACCCGGCCGTGCAGCGGGCCGCTGTCGGCGAGCGGCTGCAGCACCAGGTCCGCGAACTCGGCGCCGGTCAGGAGGGCATCATCCGGCGGACGCGTGCCATCCAGCGACTTGGCCATCACCGGCGAGACGTTCATGGCGAAGGGGCTGAAGAAACGCGTCCGCCCCCATCGCCGCAAAGAAGCGCCAACCTCCTCGGCCTCGAGCACGGTCACCTCGAGGCCGCGCTCGAGCGCGCCGATGGCGGCCGCGATTCCCATCGGGCCGCCGCCGACCACGATGACCCGAGGAGGCACTCAGGCGTCCTTGCGCGCCGCTGTGTTGCAGGCCTGGACCCAGTGGGCAATCGTCCCGCCGCCGCGGATCACAGCCGCCACGTTGACCGCCTCGGCCATCTCTTCCGGCGAGATGCCGCTGTCCGCGCACGCCGACGAATACGAGTCGATGCAGTACGGCTCCTGGATCGCGAAGGCCACCGCGAGCGCGATCAGCTTCTTGGTCTTCTCATCCAGCGCGCCTTTTTCCATGGTGGTGGAGTACCACTTGAGGAAGAGGTCGAACAGCTTGGGATTGGTCTTGGCGATCTCGCCGAAGCGAGCCAAGTCCTCGGACAGGTAGTAGCTGGGCATCGTTTCTCCTATCGATATGAAGCGGCGAATTCCATGGCGTGATAGGTGATGATGAGGTCCGCACCGGCACGCCGAATGGATGTGAGGATCTCGTTCATGACCCGCGGGCCGTCGATCCAGCCGCGCTCCGCGGCGGCCTTGACCATGGAGTACTCGCCGCTGACGTTGTACGCCACCACGGGCATGCCGAAGCGCTCCCGCGCGGCGTGGATGACATCGAGGTAGGAGAGCGCGGGCTTGACCATGATCATGTCGGCGCCTTCCTGGATATCGAGCTCGATCTCGCGCATCGCCTCGCGCGCGTTGGCTGGATCCATCTGATAGGTGCGCCGGTCGCCGAACTGTGGCGCGGACTCCGCCGCCTCGCGGAAGGGCCCGTAGAAGCCGGACGCGAATTTCGCGGAGTAGGCGACGATGCCGACGTCCGGCATGGAGCGCGCGTCGAGCGCGCGGCGGATGGCGCCGACGCGCCCGTCCATCATGTCGGACGGCGCGACGAAGTCGGCGCCCGCCGCGGCAAAGGAGATGGCCTGCTTGGTCAGCAGCGGCAAGGTCTGGTCGTTGTCGACGTCCTTTACGCCATCATGATCGACGATGACGCCGCAGTGTCCGTGGTCGGTATATTCGCACAAGCAAACGTCCGCCAGAACGGCGAGCCCCGGCACCGCGCGCTTGATGCCTTCGATGGCGGACTGCACGGGCCCGGAGGGATCCCACGAAGCCGATCCGATGGCATCCTTGAACTCGGGCAACCCAAACAGCAGGACCGCGCGGATGCCGAGGTCGTAGGCGCGGCGAGCTTCTTCGACGGCTTCCCGGACGCGGAGCTGGAAGACGCCGGGCATCGATCCGATCTCGACTTTCTGCCGGCTGTTGGGGACCACGAAGAGCGGATAGACGAGGTCCTCCGGCCGCACCACGGTTTCCCGCACCATGGACCGAATGGCCTCGGTGCGCCGCAGGCGCCGCGGTCGTCGGGTCAGCGCCGCCGCACTCGTCACGACATCACTCCCCGGCATTGTTTTCGTCGTCATCCTCGTCTCCATGGAAGAAGTAGTTGCGGGCGCATTCGCCGGAGCAGAACCGCCGCCCCGCCCCGCGCACGGCGCAGTCGGAACAGAAGTACTTCGCGCAAATGGGGCACCGCTCGAGCCGCGCCACCTCTTCGCTGTCCCCGCATCCGACGCAGGCTTTCGAAATATCCCCGGCAGTCACATGTTGAGTATAATCCGCGGACTTTCCCGGGGCGGTGTAGCTCAGATGGTTAGAGCGGGCGTCTCATAAGCGCTAGGTCACTGGTTCGACTCCAGTCACCGCCACTCCGCACGGCGGAGTGCGTTTGGGGCCGCAGGCTTCGCGGCGTACTCCCCTGCATCGATCTTCCTGCCGTCCCCCCGCATCTCACTTACCCACGTTCTCCTCACCGATGCAGCTGACGCTTCGCGCAGCTGATCGGGTTCGCCGCTGCCCGTCGGCGGCCGGCGAAGCGCCGACGTCCGCGGCCGCTTCGATACTTCACGTGACTGCCGTAACGATCCGATGCGCAGCGTCACTAACAGTCGAGGAGTCGCCATGAAATCAACGTGTGTACTACTTGCCATCTTTCTCTTCTGTGCAACCACGAACGCACAGGAATCGGCGCGCGCCAGCGGCGTCATCTACGGAATCACGCCCGACAATCGATTGATGTGGATGCGCCATGACGGCCGCGGCGACGGTAGTTTTCGATGGGCGCCCATGCCCAATGGCGGAAAGCAGGTCGGCAGCGGCTGGAATTTCAGGCAGGTCTTCTCCGGCGGCGACGGCGTCATCTATGCGATCAAGGATAACGGTGACCTGATGTGGTACCGGCACGAAGGACGTTTCGACGGCACCTTCGCCTGGGCGAACAACGGGACCAAAGTGGGCAGCGGCTGGAACTTCAAGCAGGTCTTCTCCGGCGGCGACGGCGTCATCTACGCGATCAAGGACAACGGCGACCTGATGTGGTACCGGCATGAAGGGCGTTTCGACGGCACCTTCGCCTGGGCGAACAACGGCACGAAGGTCGGCAGCGGCTGGAACTTCAAGCAGGTCTTCTCGGGGGGAAACGGCATCATCTATTACGTCACGGATGGCGGTGACCTCATGTGGTTCCGCCACGACGGACGGAATGACGGCAGTGCGCGCTGGACGCCGGCGAGCGTGGGTCGAAAAGTCGGCAGCGGCTGGAACTTCGAGCATATCTTCTCCGGCGGCGACGGCGTCATCTACGCGATCACTGACGATGGTGATCTGATGTGGCTCCGTCATGACGGGCGAAATGACGGCAGCGGCAGGTGGACGCCACAGACCGTAGGAAAGAAAGTCGGCGTCGGCTGGTCGAGCTCCGCGTTCCGAGTGGTCTTCGCGGAGTAGTCACGGTGGCACCTGCCGCGCGATACGCAAGGAGGCGCCCGTCGGCATTTCCGCCGGGAACTGCCGTGCCGCGCTGCTCGCCGCAAACAAAGGCGGCCGGCGAAGCGCCGACGGCCTGCGCCGCTCAGCCGCGCGCATGAGCGCGTCGGCTGTTCGGCGGGCCGCGTTCAGTCTCGAGAATAGCGCGTCGCCAGCGACGTGCTATTCTCCTTACCGAGCGTAAGGAATCATGCCCACCGCGACCGTTACCAGCAAGGGACAGATCACGCTTCCGAAGACCGTTCGGGAGCTGCTGCGGGTGGACACGGGCGACCGGGTCGACTTCGTCGTCAACGAGCACGGCGACATCGTCGTGCGGGCGGTCAGTCTCGATGTGACCGAGCTGAAGGGGTTGCTCAAGCGTCCGCGCAGGCGTTCCGTCAGCGTCAACTCGATGAATGCGGCCATCCTCGGGGAGCATTCGCGGAAACGATGATCGGGCTCGATACGAATGTCCTGGTGCGCTATCTCACCCAGGACGACGCCGCGCAGGCGCGAGCGGCCGATGCGCTCATCTCGCACAGCTCGGAAAATGGCGTTCTGCTCCACATCGACGATCTCGTGTTGTGCGAGTTGGTGCGGGTCCTGCGCGGCGCTTATCGCTTCGACAAGCGGACGATCGCTGCGGCTCTGGGCAAGATTCTCGACACCGCGCTCTTCTCCTTCGTGGATCGCGATCTTCTCAGGCGCGCGGTCGAGCGTTATCGCCACGGCAGCGGCGACTTGGCCGATTACGTAATCGGCGCTCGCAACGCCCGGGCCGGGTGCGAGATCACCGCCACCTTCGACCGGGCTCTCCGAGCGGACGACACATTCTCGCTGCTCCGATAGCGCACCCCCCTACTCGAAGAACGGCATCCGCGCGTTCTCCGGCGAGCCCAGATCCGCGATGAGCGTGGCCACGCCCAACTCCCCCTTCCACAGCGCGTTCCGGCGGGGGGCGGTGGTGGTGGCGTGGGCGGCGGCGTGGTTGGCCAGGTGGCGGGCGCGGCTCAGCCACTCGGTGGCGCCGGTGTGCTTGTACAGATTGAGCAGGGCGTAGGCGCGGCCGGCGGTGCCGCAGCAGAGGTCCGCGATGCCGCGAGGCTCGTCCCAGGTGTTCCAGGCGCAGCGCTCGGCGAGGTGCAGCCATTCGGGATCGCCCAGGATGCGGTGCGCCAGCGTGAACAGGAAGACCTGGCCGGCGCTGCCGCTGCACCAGCCGGGCATCATCACCGAGGGCGGGCGGTCGGTGGCGATTGGCCAGTACACGCCGCGGCCTTTCGTGATCTCGAGCGCCGCCAGCTCGTGCAGGCGCGAGACCAGGCGAGCAGGCAGCGGCGAGCCGGAGGCGGCGCACCAGCGCAGGGCGGCGTAAAGGTAACCGGTCCAGCCGTGAGCCATGCCGAGGTGACCGGTGATGGACGGATGCGCATCGAGCTCGGCCCAGATCGCGGCCATGGTCGCTGAGCCGAAGGCGCGGAGGGGCGGGTGGTCGGGGGCGTCATCGAGGAGGAGCGCCGCGGCGAGGAGACTGCCGGAGCGGCCGAGGGTCAGGTCGAGCTGCGGGCAGGGCCGGTCCGAGGCGCGGAGGAATGCGGCGATGGCGCGGTGCTGGGCGGTCGTGTCGGCCATCGCGGCGGCGATCATCGCGGCGGCGGCGTGGATGCCCGACTCCGTGTGGTACGGCGTGACCTCGCCGATCAGCGCCGCCGGCGCGTCGATTGCGTCCGCGTAGAACGAGCCTTCCCTCCCGATCAGCGTCGCCGCGCGGGACCGCCACACATCGGCCAGAGCCAGCAGCGCCGCGTCGCTCCGCGCTTCCGCGATCCGCAACAAGCCCGCCGCCGCACCGGCGCATCCGTAGTTGACGGAGGCGGTGGGAGGCAGCGGGTAGCGTGTGATGAACATCTCCCCGCCGCGCGCGAAGGACTGCAGCGTCTCCTCCAGGAGAGCGCGCGCCCGGGGGGAGACCGGCGCGGCCAGAGACTTCCGCACCGCCTCATCGCGGGCGGCGGCGAGCAGTGCCGCAAACTCGGCCATGGAGCCGTAGCGGCGGGAAGGATCCTTTTCCAAAGCGCGAAAGAGGAGCTGTTCCACCTCCGGCCAGGGCGGGATGCCCCGTTTCGCGAACGGCACGGGCGGATCGCTCTCCACCTGCCGCGCCATCTCCTCCCGCTCATAGCGGAAATCGAGATAGTGGTGGCCGGAGACGAGCAGGTAGAGCAGCGCGGCAAGCGCGTACTGCTCGCCGGCCGCCGACGGCGGCAGCATCACGCCGTGGCGTTGCGCGGCGAGATACTCCGGCTCGAAGAAGTAGTACATCCCGCCGCGGCCGACGCGCGGCGGCTGACCGGCCAGGCTGGAGAAGCCGAAGTCGAGGAGCATGACCCGGTCGCCGACCAGCACATTGCGCGGATGGACGTCCGCGTGCAGCACGCCGCGGGCGTGCAGCGCCGCGTAGGCTTCGGCGATCGAGGCGCACAGGTCGATCAGCGAGGCGCGGTCATGGCGGCGCTCGGCGGCGGCCACGCCGGCATCGACGCCGGGCAGCCAGTCGATGATGAGATACGGCCGCTCCTCATGCAGACCGGCCTCGAGCAGGCGCGGCGCGATCCCGGCGCCCTCGAGCCGGCGAAGGATGGCCGTCTCGTTGTCGAAGAGGCGCTGCATGGCGGAGCTGGAGGAGCGGGCGATCTTCAGCGCCGCCACCTCCGTGCCGTCGCGCAGTTGATGGACCTCGCTGTCCTCGATCAGGCTCGCGCAGCGGACCACTTCCCACCGCCCGATCTTCGCCCCCGCCTCGTGCCGCGGCCGGATCTCCTGCTCCTCAGCCGAGCCGGCCGGCACGAGGATGTTGTTCTGCAGAAACTTGCCGAGATGGGGCAGCAACTCGTCCAGCCAGACCGCCGGATCCCTGCCGGCCGAGCGGCTGTTCTGGAGCACCGCGTCGACGATCGTCCGCGGCTCGCGGAAGAGCTTCAGCAGCGCGGCGGTCTCGCCGTCGATCACCTGGGCCAGCCCGCGGCCGTGGCGGCGGGAGAGCGTGAAATCACCCTCGTCGAACGATACCCGCTCGCGCATCTCCTCGCTGAGCTCCGCGCACGGGATGAGGAGCACATCGTCCTTGAGCACGAACGGCTCGGTGATGTTCATGCCGTGCTCCAGAGGGTCGCGGAGGGAGTCCAGGTCTCGACGTCGACGCCCTGCCGGCCGGCGCGCGCGAGGGCGAAGCGCCACGGCTCGACCGCGGACGCGCCGCGCGCGGATTTGGCCAGCGACAGCGCGGCGCCGAGGCGCTGCACGACCCAGAGCCGCCAGCTCTCGCGCTGCATCCAGCTGAGCGCGCGGTCGCTCTCCGGCGGATCCACGCCCCAGGAGAGCAGACCGGCCTCATCCAGGCCGGCCGTGAAGGGGACGCCGTGCGCTGCGCAGCCGGCCAGCTCGCGGCGCAGCACGGCCGCGACCTCACCGAGCTGCTCGCGGGAGATGAAATACGCGACGAGCTTGTCCGGGCGGAGCAGGCCGCCCGCGCTGTCCCCGACCTTGAACGCCGTGCCGGGGAACGTGGAGAGGACGCGCACCACCACCGCGAAGGCATCGCCGAGCTGCTCCGGACGGGGGCTGACGTACAGCTTGTACGTCGCTTCGGCCTCGCCGCGCGGCGGCGCCCCCCTGGCAGACCAGCCCAGCCAGCCGGTCGCATTCCAGGCGAGCCATTCGCGCTCCAGGAGGGAGCGAAGCGCGCCGCGATCGGCTCCGAGGTGGGCCAGGATGGCGTCGCGGCTGGCGAAACGCGACTTCCAGAAGGGAGAGATGGGGATGCGGTTGTAGAAGTAGAGGGCGGAGGTCAAAAGCTGCGGATCGCCGGTCTCCAGGTCCTGCGCGTGGAGCAGCGCATCGCGCGAGAGGCGGGCCACCGCGTCGCGAGTCTCGGGCGGACCGGCTTGCGTGCAGACGAGCGGGAGCGCGTCGGCGCCGCAGACGAAGCCGTCTCCGCTCTCGATCTCCAGGATGCCGTCCAGCACCAGGTCGATCACGTCGTCGGCATAGCCGGCTTCGGCCAGCAGCGCGCCGTCCAGTTGCGCGGGCGTGGCCAGGGCGCGGAAGAGCTCCGCGGTCTGTCGGGCCACCGACTTGAGATTCATGGTGAGCGGCGGGCGAGGGACGAAAAGGCCGTAGAAATCGGGATCGCTCTCCAGCTCGCGGAACGGTTCCTGCTGCTCCGCCGCGAGCTCGCCGAGGCGTTTGAGCTCGATGTGAGGACTGGCTCGGAATCGGAACTGGTGCAGGGAAGACATGCGGGCTTCCGGTCCCGCCGTCTATTTCCCGAGGCCCTGGCGGCGCTTTGCCAGGTCCGCGAGCTCCGCTTTCAGTTCCTTCTCGCGGGCATCGATCTCCTCGGCCGTCTTCGGGCCGATGTTCTTCGCGTATTCCTCCAGTTGCTCGATCTGCTTCTGCAGTTGGTCCTTGAGCTGCGCGATCGCCTCGCGCGTGAGCGCCGGGTGCCCGTAGCAGCCGACCGAGTTCCCGAACGTCCCTCCGCCGCACGGCGCCAGCTGCTGCGCGTAGCAGTCGACCGAGACCGCGAACGTTCCCCCTCCGCACGGGGGTTCCCGGTAAAACTGCGGGGTACAGCCGATCGAGGCCTCGATCGTCGCTGCGCCGCAGGGAGGCCGCTGGTAGTGAGGCGGGGGACAGGTGGCCGAGAGCACGAACGTCGCCGCGCCGCACGGCCCGTGCTGGTTGTACTGGCCGCCCACCGGGCAGTCCGCGGAACGGAACAGCGTCGCCGCGCCGCAGTTCATCGACCACGCGCATCCGTAGTTCTGCGGGTGTCGTCCGCTGCAGTCGGTCGCTCCGCAATCGGTGTATTGCGTCTGGTGAGTCCAGCCGCATGGGTGGGTCGGCCCGCAGCCGCCGCCCTGGCCGACCTCGGGCGGCCGCGTGATCTCCGGAATGACATTGATTCCCAGGTCTCTGATCTTGGGCATCACTCCTCCTCTCTCTCTGACTGGGCTGTAGGACCGGAAGCCCCCAAGCAAGGTGCGTCGCCGGCAGGCAAAAGTCTACCGGCAGGCATCACTTCCTAGAGAGCCGCATCAGCCAGATGTCTCCCTGCTCCAGCGTCTGCCGTACATAAAGGGTCGAGCCGTCGGTCGACAGATGCGACGCCACCACGCTGTCATCCAGCTCGACGCCGGGCAGCGGCGGGACGGGAATGGTCGTGACGCCGTGCGTCTCCACATCCACGATTCCGATGTTCTGCCCTTCGAAGAAAACGATGTGCCGGCTGTCCGGCAGCCACTGCGGCGAGCGGCCGTGGTCCAGGACCAGCTCGGTCTGACGGGTGCGCAGGGAGTACATGCCGATGCCGCGCTGCGGGACGCCCTCCTGCGCGCCGGCCTGCGTGAAGTTGTCGAAGGAGCCGACCAGGCGCGTGCCGTCCGGCGACCATTTCACCACCCCCAGCGACGCGGGGATCGGCTCCAGCCGCCCGCCGGGCGGACGGTCCAGATGGACGAGCGCGTTCGAGCGGTTCGTCTCCGTGGCCAGCGTGTGCATGTCAGGCGAGGGGGCCGGCGTATAGACGTTCTGGGCCTCGGCCCGTTTGAGATCGGCGTCGCTGGTGACGCGGGTCAGTCCGCTGCCGTCCGCGCGGATGCTCCAGATGTGATACGCGTCGCCGTCCCGGTTGGAGTAGACATAGAGCGTTTTCCCGTCGGGCGACCACGTCGCCGAGCGGTCGCGCGCCGCATCGTTGGTCAGCTGGCGCAGCCGGGTGCCGTCGGCGTTGGCGATGAAGAGGTCTTCCTGCGCGCCGGCGGTGGTGAAGGCGATCGACTTCCCATCCGGCGACGGCTCGAAGCTGAGGATCTCCTGCGAGCCGGCGAACAGCGGACGCGGCGCGCCGACAGCGCCCTTGTTCGCATCGAACGGGAGGGCCATCAGCCCGAACGAGCGCGTGACCGTCACGTACGCCAGATCGCCTTGCGGAGAGAAGGCGAAGTTGCCGGTCAGGGCGGCCGGCAACGACAACGGCTCGGGCGCGCCGGTGCTCTTGCCGGTCGACTCGTCCATCGGGATGCGCCAGAGGTTCAGCGTGCCGTCCCGGTCGCTGCCGAAGTAGAGATACCGCCCGTCCGGCGACCAAACCGGATTCCAGTCCAGCGCCGCATCGGCCGTGACCCGCTCCACCGTCTCGTTCGGCCCGGGGGCATCGGGGTCCACCGTCCAGAGGTCGCGCTGCCCCGACCGGGTGGAGATCCCCCAGAACGCGATGCGCTTGCCGTGCGGCGACCAGCTCGGCTGCACCGCATCGCTGTTGCGGCCGAAATCGCGGCCGTCGCCCTGCGCGTGAACCAGCACGCGCTTCGCTTCCGTGCGCGTGTCGATGACCCACAGCGCGCCGGTGGCGGGGCGCACGTGCGGCCGCAGCTCGGTCGCGGCGGTGGAGACCACGATGCGCGCGCCGTCCGGCGACCACGACGGGTTGTGCCCGAAGTCGGTGAGGCGGCGCACCGACTCCCCGGTCGCCCCCATCAGGAAGATGCCTCCCCCGCCGCGCTCGGAGCGGAACGCGATCTGCGACCCGTCGGGCGAGAAGGCCGGCTCGGAGTCGTCGTCCGGCGAGTCGCGGGTCAGATTGACCGCGGTCCGCCCGTCGACGCGCTGGGCGTAGATGTCGCGGTTGCCCGATTCGGCGGAGACGTAGGCGAAGGTCTTGCCGTCCGCGGCGAGCGTGGGGAAGAGCTCGAGGCCATCGCTGAAGGTGAGCTGCTTCAACGCCCGCGCTCCGCTCGGCGCCACACCGCCCCCGCCGCGCAGCCGCAAAACGGTGAACCCCGCCGCCGCCGCGGCGAGCACCGCCGCCACGGCCACCACGGCGCCGGATCGCGGCCGCCATCGCTTCGCGGCGGGCGCTTTGCGTATGTCGGTCATCGCGCTCTGCACCTGGGACAAGGTGCGCAGCTGGAAGGCGAGGTCGCGTGCCGACTGGAAGCGCTCCTGCGGGTTCTTCTCCAGGCAGTGGCTGACGATCGCGTCGAGCGCCGGCGGCACATTCGCGTCCAGCGAGGCCAGCGGCGGCGGATCGGCATTCGCCACCGCGTGCATCGTCTCGGCCACCGACACGCCGTCGAAGGCGGGCCGGCCGGAGAGCATCTCGTACAGCACGGCGCCGAAGGCGAAGATGTCGGTGCGCTGGTCGACCGGCTGGGCCCGCACCTGCTCCGGCGCCATGTACCCCGGCGTGCCGACCACGAAGCCGACCGCGGTCAGATGCCTGGCCGTTCTCCGCCTGCCATCCACCTCGTTCGCCTCCTCGGCCAGCTTGGCCAGGCCGAAGTCGAGGATCTTCACCCGCCCGTCGGTGGTGATGAAGAGGTTCTCCGGCTTGAGGTCGCGGTGGATGATGCCCTTCTCGTGGGCCACGGCGAGCGCCATGGCGATCTGGATGGAGTAGTCGATGACCTTGCGCAGCGGGAGCGGCGTCGGCACCTCGTCGCCGATGGCGTCGCGGAGCGTCTTCCCCTCCAGCAGCTCCATCACGATGTACGGCGAGCCGTCCGTGGTGCCGACGTCGAAGATGGTCACCAGGCCGGGATGGTTCAGCGCGCCGGCGGCGCGGGCCTCCTGCTCGAAGCGCCAGACCCGCTCGTCGCCGTCGAGGAAGGAGTCGGTCAGGACTTTGACCGCCACGTCGCGGCCGATGCGCTTATCGCGCGCACGCCATACTTCCCCCATTCCGCCCGAGCCGAGAAGGTTGAGGATCTCGTATGGCCCGAGTGCGACACCCTTTGCGATCGCCATAATTGGTAGAGTCGACGCAGATTATCGCAGCCTCCAAATCGGCGGTGTGACACTTCCTCGGCCGGACCTATGATGAGGCGTGCTGCCGGACGCCATCCGCCGCTTCTTCGCCGGGCAGGAGCTCGAGCCGGGGCACGTCCTCGTGGCCTGCTCCGGCGGACCGGACTCGACGGCGCTGCTCATCGCCCTGGCGGAGCTGACCACCGTCACCTGCGCGCACGTCAACCACCACCTCCGCGGCGCGGACTCCGAGGCCGACGAGCGCTTCGTCCGCAATCTCTGCGCACGCCTCGGCGTGCCGGTCCAGGTGGCGGATGGATCGCTGCCGCAGCAGGCGGTCAAGCGCGGCGGCATCGAGGCGGCGGCGCGCGAGGTGCGCTACGCGCGGCTGCAGGAGCTGCGGGAGGCGGTCGGCGCGCGGTGGATCGCCACCGCGCATCAGAAAAACGATCAGGCCGAGACGATCCTGATGCGGCTCTTCACCGGCACCGGCCTGGCCGGCCTGCGCGGGATCCATCCGGTGCGGGAGGACGGCGTGATCCGGCCGCTGCTCGGCGTCACCCGGGCGGAGGTCGAGCAGTTCCTGCGCGGGCGCGGCATCGAAGCGCGCTTCGATCGTTCAAACGACGACCCGCGCTTCCTGCGCAACCGCATCCGGGCCACCCTCGCGCAGTACGAGCCGGCGGTGATCGAGAACCTGGCCGCGGTCGCCGAGCAGGCGCGCGGCCGGTGGGAGCTGAACGACCAGGCGCTGCTCCACCACGCCATCCGCACCCTCGACCCGAAGGCGCGCGACGTCTCGGCCGCCGATCTGGCGCGTCTCGCCGGCGAGCTGCCGAGGGCCAGGCGCGTGACCGTCACCAAAACGTTGGAGCTGCTCCGCCGCGGCGGGGAGATCGTGCTCCGCCGCCTGCCACGACCGACGCCCGCATTTGAAATCCCGCTACAGGCGGAAGAACCGGCCGTCATCCCCGAGCTGGGCCTGACCATCCGCGTGACCAGCCAGCCAACCGGCAACGGGCAGCCGTTCCGGTTACCGGACGGCGCCGAGCCGCGCTTCACCGTCCGCAACCGCAGAGAGGGCGACCGCTTCCAGCCCCTCGGCATGCAGCACGAGAAAAAGCTCAAAGACCTTTTGATTGATCGTAAAATCGAGGCCGGGCTCCGGGATCGCATCCCCTTACTCCTCTGGAACGGCACCATCGTCTGGGTGGCCGGCGTCGAGATCTCCGAACGGTTCAAAGCGACGGACGGCGCCCCTCTCTACGAGGTCTCGATTGCGCATGAGCAGGATCAGGAAAGCCTTCAGCGCTAAGGAGATCGCCAAACGGGTGGCGAAGCTCGGCGCCGCCATCCGCGTCGACGCCGGCGCGTCGGAAGTCTTCCTCCTGGGCATCCTCAAGGGCACCTCCTGCCTCATGGCCGACCTGCTGCGCAGCATCGAGGGTGAGGTCAGCTACGGCTTCATCGACGTCATCCGCGACCCGGCGGACAGCCAGATCGCCGACGCGCTGGAGATCGACTTCCTCAGCCATACCGCCATCACCAGCCGGCAGGTCTACCTTCTCAAGGACGTCGTCTCCACGGGGGTGATCGAGACCTACCTCATCAACCAGCTGCGCCAGCATCATCCGGCCAGCCTGCGCCTGGTGGCCCTGCTCGACCGCCCCGATCTCCGCACCGTGGAACTCGAAGCCGATTACCGCGTATTCAAGGTGGGCGACGGGTCGTTCGTCGGCTATGGCCTGGAGCTGGAAGGGCGGGGCGGGAACCTGCCGTACATAGGACGGCTTTGAGCGATTGGCGGACAGCGATCGGCGATCAGGAGAACCGGCAGTTTTTTGATCGCTGATCGCCGACCGCTGATCGCTGACGCGGCGGAACAATCCTCATCCCCATCCAGTTAGGCATACAGCAGCAGTGTCGGATGGCACGGCCGAAGCATTCCGTGCACTTCGTGGAGGCGAATCGTTGAATTCCACCGTTAAAACAGCTCTCCTCTGGGTCGTCATCATCGTGCTGGTCTTCCTCCTGTGGAGCCTGTTCCAGACGACGAAGGGCACCAGCGAGCAGATCCCCCTCAACAAATTCAGAGACTGGGTCGCCCAGGGCCAGGTCGAGAAGGTCACCGTGCGCGGCGATGAGATCCGGGGCGAGACCCGCACCACCCAGCCCGGCGGCAAGAAAGAGTTCCATCTCACCGTGCCGCAGAACTACCCGGCCATGATCGACCTCCTCCTCCAGAAAGGCGTCACCGTGGAGGTCGAGCCGAAAGGCGACGCGCCGTTCATCACCGCGCTCATCACCTGGGCTCCCGTGCTCTTCCTCATCGGCCTGTGGATCTTCTTCATGCGCCAGATGCAGGCCGGCGGCAACAAGGCGCTCTCGTTCGGCAAGTCGAAGGCGAAGCTCCTCTCCGGCAGCGCCAAGAAAGTCACGTTCAAGGACGTGGCCGGCGTGGACGAAGCCAAGCTCGAGCTGCACGAGATCATCGAGTTCCTCAAAGAGCCGCAGAAGTTCACGAAGCTCGGCGGCAAGATCCCCAAGGGCGTCCTCCTCATGGGCCCCCCGGGCACCGGCAAGACCCTCCTGGCCCGCGCCATCGCCGGCGAGGCGAACGCGCCGTTCTTCTCCATCTCCGGCTCCGACTTCGTCGAGATGTTCGTCGGCGTCGGCGCCTCGCGGGTCCGCGACCTGTTCGAGCAGGGGAAGAAGAACGCGCCGTGCATCATCTTCATCGATGAGATCGACGCCGTCGGCCGCCACCGCGGCGCCGGCCTGGGCGGCGGTCACGACGAGCGCGAGCAGACCCTGAACCAGCTCCTGGTGGAGATGGACGGCTTCGAGTCGAATGACGGCGTCATCCTGGTGGCGGCCACGAACCGTCCCGACGTCCTCGACCCGGCGCTGCTCCGCCCCGGCCGCTTCGACCGCCGGGTGGTGGTCGACCTGCCGGACCTGAAGGGCCGCGAGGGCATCCTCCGGGTCCACACCCGCAACATCCCGCTGGCGGAAGACGTCGATGCCAGCGTGCTCGCGCGCGGCACCCCCGGCTTCAGCGGCGCCGACCTGGCGAACCTGGTCAACGAGGCCGCGCTCAACGCTGCCCGCTATGACAAGAAGAAAGTGCAGATGATCGACTTCGAGTTCGCGAAGGACAAGGTCATCATGGGCGTGGAGCGCAAGTCGATGGTGATGAGCGACCGGGAGAAGCGGATCACCGCCTATCACGAGTCCGGCCACACCATCGTCGCCGCGGTCCTCCCCGCCGCCGACCCGCTGCACAAGGTCACCATCATCCCCCGCGGCCGCGCGCTGGGCCTGACCCAGCAGCTGCCGACGGAGGACAAGTACTCCTACTCGAAGAAGTACCTCGAGGCGATGCTCGCCGTGCTGATGGGCGGGCGGATCGCCGAGGAGGTGTTCGTGGGGGAGATCACGACGGGCGCCGGCAACGACATCGAGCGCGCCACGAACATGGCCCGGCGGATGGTGTGCGAATGGGGCATGTCCGACCTCGGGCCGGCCACCTTCGGCAAGAAGGAAGAGGCCATCTTCCTCGGCCGCGAGTTCGCCCAGCATCAGGACTACTCCGAGTCCACCGCCATCGAGATCGACCGGGAAGTGCGCCGCATCCTGGAGAAGGCGTACAAGACCTCGCACGAGATCATCACCAGCCACAAGGCGGCACTGGACCGCATCGCGCGTCGCCTCCTGGAGCGCGAGACGCTCGAGGGCGCCGAGGTGAATGACATCCTGCGCGAGGAGACCGGGACCGACTACCTGAAGAACAAGGAGTACTACCCGGAGCAGAGCCCCGGCGAGACGATGACCATCGCGCCGGGCTCGGGCCCGTCCACCGACGTGCCGGTGCCCGTCGTGGCGCCGCCGCCGGCCTCGACCCAGACTCCGGACCGCAACACGTAACCGATCTGGAATGTGGCGGCGGGCTTTGCGGCCCGCCGCCATGTGCTACTTTCCTCACTCATGAAGAAAGTAGTGCTCGCCGCGCTCCTCCTCGCCTTCGCCCTCTCCGCCTCCTCCCAGCCCACCGTCATCAAGGCCGCGCGCCTCTTCGACGGCACCTCCGACAGCGTCACCCAGAACGCCGTCGTGGTCGCGGACGGCGACCGCATCACCGCCGTCGGCTCCGGCGCCGCCATCCCCGCCAACGCGCGCGTCATCGACCTCGGCGACGCGACGCTGCTGCCGGGCTTCATCGATGCGCACACCCATCTCACCGGGCAATCGGGCGACAACTGGTATCAGGATTTCTTCAACAACACCATGCGCTTCCCGGCCGAGCAGGCGCTGCTCGCCTCGACCTACGCGCGCAAGGTGCTGGAGGCCGGCTTCACCACGGTGCGCGACCTCGGCTCCTCGGACTACGTCGACATCGGCCTGCGCAATGCGATCAACAACGGCTACGTGGTCGGGCCGCGCATGCTCGTCTGCGTGCACGCCATCGGCGCGACCGGCGGCCATGGCGACGGCGACCCGATCCCGCCGGACCGCACGCATCAGCTGGGACCGATCGAGGGCGTCTGCAACGGGCCGGCGGAGTGCCGCGCCGCGGTGCGCTACCAGATCAAGTACGGCGCCGATGTCATCAAGTTCATGCCTTCCGGCGGCGTGCTCTCGCTGTCCGATCCGGTCGACGCGCCGGAGCTCTCCCAGGAGGAGATGAACGCCATCGTGGAGGAGGCCCACAACTGGGGCCGCAAGGTCGCCGCGCACTGCCACGGCGACGTCGCCGCGAAGATGGCCATCCAGGCCGGCGTCGACTCCATCGAGCACGGCTCGTTCATGAAGCCGGACACGCTGGCCATGATGCACGACAAGGGCGTGTACCTCGTGGCGACGCTGCTCGCCGGCGAGTGGACCGGCGGCAGGGCGGACAAGTTCCCTCCCGCCATCGCCACCAAGGCCAAGGCCGCCCTCGCCGCCCGCTCCGACATGTTCCGCAACGCGCAGAAAGCCGGCGTGAAGATCGCGTTCGGCACCGACTCCGCGGTGTCCCCGCACGGCATGAACCCCCAGGAGTTCGCCCTCATGACCGCCCTCGGCATGTCCCCCGCCGCCGCGCTCCGCGCCGCGACATCGGTCAACGCCGCGCTCCTCGGCATCAACGACCGCCTCGGCACCATCGCGGCCGGCAAGATCGCGGACCTGGTGGCCGTGCCGGGCAACCCGCTGACGGACATCCGCGCCACGGAACGGGTGACGTTCGTGATGAAGGAGGGGAAGGTGGTCAAGGGCGGGCGCTAGGCATTGAACGCCCCTGACGGCGGCGGCGTCTCGGGCGGACCTCCTGCCTGCTTCCCGCCTCCCTGCCCACCCTTACCGGGCGCTGGCGGATTGTCCTGCCCGTCGCCGGTCGGTTTGACAGGCAGACGTGTCGCCGCGTTGGCTCCCGACGCGGTCGTGCTCGCGCCGAAGTAGAAGGACGAGATCGCGGCGAGCAGCGTGCCGAGCATCGTCAGCAACTGCTTGGCGAGATCCTGTCCCGCTGCCTGCCGAACCTTGATTGTTTCGATCGCGGCCTGCGCGGTTTTCGCCGCGTCGGCATTCGTCGAGTTGGCGGCGGTGACGAGCTTTCCCAGTGCGGAATCGGCGGTGAACGGCGCGGACAGGCGTTCCAGCATGAAGAGCGTGATCACCGCGAAAATGATGATGACACCCAGCGCGATCAGGGCGCGGACCGAGCCTTCCGGCAACCCGAGGGGCATCCGCCACTCGTGCAGCCAGGCGGCCTTGTAGATGCTGGCCACGAACGTGAGCAGCGCGAACGTCGCCAGCACCGCGAGCACCACGACGAGCGGCATCCGGTAGTCGGCTTTCATCTCCATTTTCATGATGCCCACACCGATCGCGATCAGGATGAGCACTGCCGCGAACGACAGGATGGCCGGTCCGTATCGCGCCCACGTTCCGGTTGGCCGCGGGTTGTCAGAGTTTCGTTCCTGTTCCTTCGTCATGTCGGGCATGCGCATGTCTCCTCTCCGTCGTTCGACGGACGCCCGGCTATGATTCCGCCCGCATGCCCATCACCCGCCCCAAACGCGTCTACATCGCCTACACCGGCGGCACCATCGGGATGAAACGGACGCGGGACGGCTATGTGCCGGAGCCGGGGTTTCTGCAGGAGCAGATGCGGGCCATGCCGGAGCTGGGGCATGACTCCATGCCGGAGTTCGTGATCCATGAGTACGACCCGCTGCTCGACTCCTCCAACATGACGCCCCGCGAGTGGCTGAAGATCGCGCGCGACATCGCCGACCACTACCGCGACTTCGACGGCTTCATCGTCCTGCACGGCACCGACACCATGGCGTACACCGCCTCCGCCCTCCCCTTCCTTCTCCAGGGGCTGCGCAAGCCGGTCATCATCACCGGGTCGCAGATCCCGCTCTGCGAGATCCGCAACGACGCGCGGGAGAACCTCATCACCTCCCTCCTCATCGCCGCGACGCACGACATCCCGGAGGTCTGCCTCTACTTCGGCGGGAAGCTACTGCGCGGATGCCGCGCGGTGAAAGTGAGCGCGGACGGCTTCGCCGCGTTCGCCTCGCCGAATTTCCCGCCGCTGGGCGAGGTCGGCATCGACATCGAGGTCCAGTGGGAGCTGGTGCGCAAGCCGGAGGAGAAAGCGCGGCTGCGCGTCCACGAGCTCACCTCGCCCGTGGTCAGCGCCCTGCGCCTCTTCCCCGGCATCTCGCCGGAGCTGATCCGCAACGTGCTGCGGCCGCCGCTGCAGGGGCTGGTGCTCGAGGCGTACGGCGTCGGCAACGGGCCGGACAAGGACGAAGCGTTCCTCGCGGCGCTGCGGGAGGCGACCGCGCGCGGCGTGGTGATCGTCGACTGCACGCAATGCCTGGAGGGACGGGTCAACCTCGGCGAATATGCAGCCGGCGCGGCGCTGGCGCGGGCGGGCGTGATCAGCGGCTACGACATGACGGCCGAGGCGGCGCTGGCCAAGCTCTACTACCTCTTCAGCCGCGGCCTGCCGCCGCCACGCGTAAAGCGCGAGATGCAGCGCAACTTGTGCGGCGAGATGACGCCCGGGTAGGGAAAGCCTGCCGCCGGGCACTCCTTGATGATGGCGATCAGCGAATGGCGATCAGCGATCAGGGTTCCTGGTCTCTCCTGATCGCCGATCGCTGATCGCCGATCGCACGAAACAGCAAGGAGGCCTCATGTCCCGTCTTCTCTTCGGCGTCGGCGCCAAGGGCGCGCCCATCCAGAAAATCCAGCAGAAGCTCGTCAGCCTCGGCCTGCTCGCCGGCAACGCCGACGGCGACTATGGCAACAAGACGAAGACGGCCATCACGGCGTTCCAGAAAAGCAAAAGCCTGCCCGAGACGGGTGACGTCGACGAGACGACCTGGACCTCGCTGACCAACGAGCCGGTGCCGCCGGTGCGCGACCGCGCGCTCGCCCTCACCGCGACGTTCGAAGGCCACGGCTTCACCCTCGCCCAGGGCAACTTCGACGGGGCGGGCATCACGTGGGGAATCATCGGCTTCACGCTGAAGGGTGGCGAGCTGGCCAACATCATCAAGAGCGCGTACGCCGAGGATCCGGATCTGGTGCGGTCCTGCTTCGGCGACAAGACCGACGAGCTCCTCGCCCACTTCGATGAGCCGTGGGAGACGCAGCTGGCCTGGGCGGACTCGATCAGCACCGGCTCGCAGAAGGCCGGCCTGGCCGAGCCGTGGAAGTCGGCGTTCGCCAAGCTCGGCTCGACCGAGCTGGCCCAGCGCCTCCAGAGCGAGCGCGTGCAGAACGCCTACTACAAGCCGGCGCTGCAGACGGCGCAGAAGTGGGGCCTCACCACCGAGCTCGGCGCGGCGCTCTGCTTCGACATCCACGTGCAGAACGGCGGCATCGGCTCCAAGGCGGCGGAGAAGATCAACGCCGCCCTGACCCCGGGCATCTCCGAGCGCGACAAGCGCATCCTCATCGCGAACTGCGTGGCGGACAACGCCCTGGAGCGCTGGCGCGAGGACGTGCGCGAGCGGAAGCTGGCCATCGCCACCGGCGAAGGCTCGGTGCACGGCTCGTCGCCCTTCGTGCTGCGCAATTGGGGGCTGGACGACCTGGAGGGATCATAAGGGTGTGCAGGGCGCCGTCTGCCTGACTGATTTCGAAGCGCTGGCCCGCGAGCGGCTGACGCATGCCGCGTTCGAGTATCTCGCCGGCGGCGCCGGCGACGAGCTGACGCTGCGCTGGAACCGCGAGGCATTCGACCGCCTGCTGCTCCGCCCGCGGGTGCTGGTGGACGTGGCCACCATCGACACCGGCGTCACGCTCCTGGGCGACGCGCTGCCGCATCCCATCCTGCTTGCGCCGGTGGCGTATCAGAAGCTCTTCCATGACCAAGGCGAAGTCGCGGCCGCGCGCGGCGCGGCGATGAGCGAATCCACTTACGTGATGAGCACCGCCTCGACGTGCGCCATCGAAGAGATCGCCGCGGCCGGCGCGCGGATGTGGTTGCAGCTCTACATCCAGAGCGACCGCGAGGTGACGCGCGACCTCGTGGCGCGCGCCGAGGCGGCGGGCGTGCGGGCGCTCTGCCTCACCGTCGACACGCCGGTCCTCGGAGCGCGCAACCGTCAGGCCCGAGCGCGGTTCTCCCTGCCGCCGGAGCTGACCACGCCGCATCTCGACGCGGTG
>DASYMJ010000056.1:0-19033 GCA_036009105.1 Thermoanaerobaculia bacterium
GGCGGTGGGGTTGTTCGTAGTGTTCGTGGTCGTGGCGAGGGCGACGTACTTTGAAGCGTTCGTGCGGGCGAGGGAGAGCATGGCGCCCGCCGCGCTCGGGGCGGCGCAGGTCACGCGTCTGCTCGACCGTTTGCTGGACAAACTGCCGCTGCAACCGCGGGCCATGATCGCCAAGGAAGTGCGCACCCTCGGCCGCGACGTTGCGCAGTGGTCGCAGGTGATGCTCATGGGTGCGCTCCTCTTCATCTACCTCTACAACATCCGCATGCTGCCGCTGGGCGGCGACACGCGCGCCACGGTCGTGGCCTACGCGAACCTCGGCATGGCCGGCTTCGTGGTGGCGGCGATCTGCCTGCGCTTTGCCTATCCGAGCGTGTCGGCGGAGGGGAAGGCCTTCTGGATCGTGCAGAGCGCGCCGATCCGCTACCGGCAGTTCCTGCTGGTGAAGGTGCTGGTGTACGCCGCGCCGCTGACGCTGCTCTCCGTGCTGCTGACCATCTTCGCGAACATCATCCTGGACGCGGACGGCATCGTCTGGACGTTCACCCTCCTCGGGGCGGTCCTGCTCGCCGTGACGCTGGTCAGCCTCGGGGTGGGGATGGGCGCGCTGGCGCCGCAGTTCGGCGCGGAGAATCCGCTGCAGGTCGGCCTCTCCCTCGGCGGCTTCGCCTACATGGCCGTCTCCATGACCTACGTGGGCACGATCATGCTGCTGATGGCGAGGCCGATCGTGCGCTACCTCTTCTGGCGGATGTTCGGCAGCTCGGGCGACAGCGACTGGCTGGCCACGGCGGTGCCGGTGGTGACCGCGATCACTGCGTCGCTCGCGCTCATGGTGTTTCCTATTCTGATTGCCGAGCGCCGCCTCGCCCGACTGGGCGAGCAGGCGTAGAATCGGCGCCGCAAGCAAACAAGCCATGTCCGAGAAGGAGATGAAATGAGCGAGATTCCTCCGCCCACCGTCCCGCCCGCGACTCCCCCGCCCCCGGGAGGCGGACCCTACACGCCGCCCCCGGGCGGGTCGTACACGCCACCCCCGGGCGGGTCGTACACGCCACCGCCGGGGGCCGCCGGGGGCGACCGGACGATCATGCTCGTCCTCTCCTACCTCGGCATCCTCGCCCTCATCCCCTTCTTCGTGAAGAAGGATGACCCGGAGGTGCAGTGGCACGCCAAGAACGGCGTTGCGCTGTTCGGCGCCGAGGTCGCCGTCTGGATCGTGCTCTTCATCCTGGGCTTCGCGCTGCGCGGCGTGCTCGGTTGCGGCCTGGGCATCATCAACTGCGTGATCTGGATTGCCTTCCTGGCCATTTCGATCATCTGCATCATGAAAGCCGTCGGCGGCCAGCGCTATCGCCTCCCGGTGATCACCGACTTCGCCGAGAAACTGTAAGGAGACCATTCCATGGACAGCAGCACACCCGGCAGCCCCTACGTACCACCGCCTCCGCCCAGCGTTCCCGGCGGCGGCGACCTCGTCTACCCGACGCAGCCGCCGAAGGATCCGATCCTGATCATGATCCTGAACCTGCTCGTGGCCGGCGGGCTGGGCTACATCATCATGGGCCAGAAGACGAAAGGCATCGTGTTCATCGTCGTCTCGGTCGTCACCTGCGGCTTCGCCGCGATCATCCTCGCTCCGCTCGGAGCAGTGGACGGATACATGCAGGCCCAGCACCTCCAGGCCGGTTATCCGGTCGGGCAGTGGACCTTCTTCAACGATCATCGATAGCCATCGGCGAGCGAGCAATCCGCGAGCAGGAGGGCCGGCATCGAGCCGGCCCTTTTGTTTTGCAATCCGCTTCGCAAGCCTCGCCGTAGATCCTGCAAAACGACAAGGAGAAGCAGGATGAACGAGCAGGCGAACATCTCGAAGATGCAGGACATGTACGCCGCCTTCGGGCGGGGCGACATCAACACCATCCTTCAGAACGTCACGGAAGATTGCGACTGGGGGACGGACACGGTGATCTCGAAGGAAGTGCCGTGGTACACCATCCGCCAGGGGCGCGACGGGGTGGGCGACTTCTTCTCGACGCTGGCCCGGGAGGTCGAGTTCCGAAAGTTCGTGCCGGTCTCGTTCGCGGCCGCGGGCGACCAGGTCTTCGTGGCGCTGGAGTACGAGTACGAGTTCCGCAAGAACGGCCGCTCGGCCGGTACGGCGGCGGTCCACCAGTACACGTTGCGCGACGGCAACGTCTCGAAGTTCCGCGCGTTCGAAGACACGGCGGCCGTGCGCGATGCGTACGGCGTCTAGGACGCGTCGCGCGGCAGAATGCATCCTTGCGCGCGCCGAAGGGCTGCCGAGGCTTGGCCAACCAGCGCGGCCAGCCGTGCCGGCTAATGCCAGAGCGGCGTATTGCGCACGATCCACCAGCCGGCCACGCTGATGGTTATCGACCAGGCGAGCCACGGCCGGGTGGTGACGTTGCGCAACGGCGTGCGCGTGATGAACGCGCGCGCCGCGTCTGCCGCCCCCCACGCCAGCAGCGGCGCGTAGAGCAGGAGCATGGGGTTGAAGCGGAACGCCGCGCCGATGCGGCCGTGCAGCAGCGCGTGCAGCGCGCGGGTGGCGCCGCAGCCGGGGCAGTCCAGCCCGGTGAGCAGGTGGAAGATGCACTGCGGATAGAAGCCGGAGGTCACCGGTTCGAAGCGATAGAGCACGACCGCGCCGGCCGCCGCGACGCACAGCGCGCCGAGGACGCCCAGCATGCGGCGGGGATCAATGCTTGAAGGCGTCGCTGAGACCATTCAGTCCGCCGATGATGCCCGCGGCGATCCCCACGCCGAAGGAGATCCAGCACCAGAGCTTCGCGTTCTTCGACGCCGCCTCGGCGCCGGCCATGTCGCCCGCCAGCAGCTTCGAGTTCACCTGCGAGGCGAAGATGATGGCCACGATGCCGCCGGGCAGACAGCAGCAGAGCGTCACCAGGATCGACTGCACGAGATAGTTGGGGATGCTGCCTACCGGCGTCGCCGGGGCGTACATGCCGAACTGGGGGACGGGTTTGCCGCAGGCCGGGCAGACGGTCGCGCCATCAGGACGGGGGGAGCCACACTGCGTGCAGTACATGTCGCGTCTCCTTCCCTACTGGTTCGCGATGCCTTCAGGATGCTGCACGAACTTGCCGTTGCTGAAGACGAGGTCGCAGTCGAAGTTCGTCGGGCTGGCCTCCTCATAGGCGCGCAAGGACTCGTGCTCGAACAGGCCGTCCTTGGCGCCGCTGCCGATCGCGTACGAGTCGCACTTGCCGCTGCTGTGCGCGTCCCAGCATTCGTAGCGAACGGGATGCGACCAGCCGTCCTTCGCCGGGATGATCTTGATGTACGTCGGCGTGAGGATGGCGCCGAGCTCCAGCGGAGTGGTGACCTGCGGATAGTCGTTCGTGTCGGTGGCGCGCGCCTCCAGGGCGGTGGCCAGCGAGCGCATATCCGCCATGGTCCGCTTCTGCTTGGAGCGCTGCATGGCCGTGAGGAGGTTGGGGACGGCGATGGCGGCCAAGATGCCCATGATGGCGAGGACCACGAAGCCGCCGATCACGAGGCCGACGACGAGACCGACGCTGCTGTCGGCGCGGGCCGTGCCGATCGCCGCCGGCGGCGCGCCGCTATGAGGGTTTCCGCAACTCGGGCAATTGAAGCGGGCGGGATCGCGCACGTCGCTCCCGCAATACGCGCAATACGGCATGGGAGGCTCCCCTATCTGACCATGGGCCGGATGGCGCGATTGTACAGCCTCACCACATCATGCCCAGCTGCAGCTTGGCCGCCTCGGACATCATGCTGCGGTCCCACACCGGATCGAACACCACCTCCACGTCGGCGCTCTTCACGCCGGGGAGCGACTCCACCTTGGAGCGGACGTCGTTCGCCAGCACCGGGCCCATGCCGCAGCCGGGAGCGGTGAGCGTCATCTTGATCTTCACCGCCTTGCCGCCTTCCTCCGCCTCTTCCAGCTCGCAGAGATAGACCAGGCCGAGGTCGACGATGTTGACCGGGATCTCCGGGTCGTAGCAGGTGCGCAACTGCTCCCACACCAGCTCTTCCAGCTTCTCCGGGGTGAGGGCTGCCCCTTCCGCGCCGGCGATGACCTGCGGCGTCTTGCCGATGGCTTCCACTTCCGGGCCGGAGATGCGGACCATGAGGCCGCGGTCGGTGATCAGGGTGTAGGAGCCGCCGAGAGACTGGGTGATGGTGGCCTGCGCGCCTTGCGGAACGAGAACTCGCTCGCCGCTGGGGATCATCACCGCATCGGCGCTGCGGCTGAACGTGACTTCTTCGCGTGTATTCATTCCGTGCTCACCTTATCGCCGCCGCCCTGCAGCGCCGTTCGCAGTGTGTGCCAGGCCAGCGTCGCGCACTTCACGCGTGCCGGAAACTCGGACACCCCTGAGAACGCGGCGAGGCGCCCCAGTTCTGCCGTGTCGAGCTCGCCACCGTGGCCGGTGACGAGCTTCTGGAACGTGTCGAAGAGGCGGTCCGCCTCTTCCTTCGTCTTGCCCTTGACCGTGGAGCTCATCACCGAGGCGGATGCCTTGGAGATCGCGCAGCCGCTGCCGGTGAAGGCCACGTCGCGGATGGTGTCGCCCTCCGTCTGCAGGTAGACCGTGTAGTGATCGCCGCAGAGCGGGTTGTAGCCCTCCACCTTCGCCGTGGCCGCGGGGAGCTCTTTGTAATTCCGAGGGTTCTTGTTGTGGTCGAGAATGACCTGCTGGTACAGCTCGCGGAGGTCGGACATCAGCGGAAGACCTCGATCACTTTCTTCAGACCGGCGATGAGCGCGTCGGCTTCCTCCCGGGTGTTGTAGAGGCCGAAGGAGGCGCGGCCGGTGGCCGGCACGTTGAAGCGCATCATCAGCGGCTGCGCGCAGTGATGGCCGGTGCGGACGGCGATGCCTTCCTGGTCGAGGATGGTGCCGATGTCGTGCGGATGCACGCCCTCCAGCACGAACGAGATCACGGCCGCCTTGTGCGCCGCGGTGCCGATGATGCGGATGCCGTCCAGCTCCAGCAGGCGGTCCGTGGCGTAGTGCAGCAGGTCCTGCTCGTGCGCGGCGATGCGGTCGAGGCCGACCGAGCCGACATAGTCGAGCGCCGCGGCGAGGCCGATCACGCCGGCGATGTTCGGCGTGCCCGCCTCGAACTTGTAGGGGAGCGCGTTGTAGGTCGTCTTCTCGAAGGAGACGGAGAGGATCATGTCGCCGCCGCCCATGAACGGCGGCATGGCCTCCAGGAGCTGCTCCTTGCCGTACAACGCGCCGACGCCGGTGGGGCCGTACACCTTGTGGCCGGAGAAGGCGTAGAAGTCGCAGTCGAGCTCCTGCACGTCGATGGGCAGATGGGGCACGCCCTGCGCGCCGTCGATCACGACGACCGCGCCGGCCGCGTGGGCCATGGCGATCATCCTGCGGATGGGGTTGATGGTGCCGAGGGCGTTGGAGGCGTGGCCGACGGCGACGAGGCGCGTGCGGTCGCTCAGCAGCTTGGCGTACGCGTCGACGTCCACCTCACCCGCTTCGTTGACCGGGATGATCTTGAGCGTGGCGCGCTGCTGATCGCAGAGCATCTGCCAGGGGACGATGTTGGAGTGGTGCTCGATGGCGGAGATGACCACCTCGTCGCCTTCCTGCACGTTCTTCCGGCCCCAGGAGTAGGCCACGAGGTTGATGCCTTCCGTGGTGCCGCGGGTGAAGACGATCTCCTTCTCCGAGCGCGCGTTCAGGAAGCGCTTCACCGTGGTGCGCGCGCCTTCGTACGCCGCGGTGGCGACCTCGCTCAGGTAGTGCACGCCGCGGTGCACGTTGGAGTTCTCCTCGGAGTAATAGCGGACCAGGCGATCGATCACCGCCCGCGGCTTCTGGGTGGTGGCCGCGTTGTCGAGATAGACCAGCGGGTTGCCGCGCGCCCTGGTGCGCAGGATGGGGAAGTCCTCGCGGATGCGCTGGACGTCGTAGGTGACGTCGCTCTCGTGTGCGACTGCGGTCATCGCCCTCTCTCCCTTCTCTCCGGCAGGCGGTCCTTGAGCTGGGCGAACAACGCCCGGCGGACCTGCTCCCGCACCGGCTCGATCTTCAGGCGGTCGATGATCTCGCCGGCGAAGGCATGGACGAGCAGGCTGCGCGCCTCCTCCTCGCCGATGCCGCGCGAGCGGAGGTAGAACATCGGCTCCTCCTCCAGCTGGCCGATCGTCGAGCCGTGGTTGCACTTCACGTCGTCGTTGAGGATCTCCAGCGTCGGCTTGGAGTCGACGATCGCGGTCTCGGACAGCAGCAGGTTGTTGTTCACCTGGCGGGAGACCGTCTTCTGCGCGTCGGGACGGACGATGACCTTGCCGTCGAAGATGCCGCGCGAGTGGCCGTCCAGGACGCCTTTGTAAAACTCCAGGCTGTCGCAGTGCGGCGTGGCGTGATCGATGACGGTATGGTTGTCGATGTGCTGCGTGCCGTTCGGCGCGAAGAGCCCGTCGAGCACCACGCTCGCCCCCTGGCCGGTCAGCGCCGCGTTGATCTCGTTGCGCACCAGCGCGCCGCCGGTGGCGATGCAGTGCGACGTCACGGAAGACGACCGCTCCTGATGGATCTGCAGTGTCCCGATGTGGAACGCCTCCAGCGACTCGCTCTCGATCTTGGTGTGCTCGATCACCGCGCCGTCCTTCGCCACGAGCTCGGTCACCGCGTTGGTGAAGTACTTGCCCGCGCCGATGAAGGTCTCGACCACGGAGAGCTGCGCGCCGCGCTCGGCGACGATGAGGTTCCGCGGATGCGACTCGTAGCCATCCGTGCCGATGAAGAGCAGGTGGATGAAGCCCTCCACCGCGCGCTGCACGTGGATGTAAGCGCCGTCCTGCGCGTTCGCCGTGTTCAGCGCGGTGAAGGGATGCTCAGCGTAGTCGGCGTAGCGCGCGTAATGCTCCTCGGGTGCCTGGGCGATGGGCTTGATGACGACGGGGGGGGCCGGCTGGAGAGCCGGCCCTACGTAATGGCCGTTCACGAACACGAGCTCCGCGAGCGCGCGGCCCTGCAGGCTCATGCCCTGCGTGTCGAAGGTCGCGGGCGCCGAAGAGGCGCGCTTCCACTCCGACCGCGCGATCGGCGCCACGTTCGTGTACTTCCACTCCTCGAGCCGCGTCGTGGGCCAGCCGAGCTGGCGGAAACGCTCCGCGGCCTGCTCGCGCACGTCCTGCTGGATCGCGGTGGTCATGATGTGGCCGCGACCTCCTGCTCGAGCCACTCGTAGCCCTTCTGCTCCAGCTCCATGGCCAGCTCCTTGCCGCCGGAGCGGACGATCTGCCCGTTGGCCAGCACGTGCACGAAGTCCGGCACCAGGTAGCTGAGCAGCCGCTGGTAATGGGTGATCACGAGCACCGCATGCTTCTCGCTGCGCAGCTGGTTCACCCCCTCGGCCACGATGCGCAGCGCGTCGATGTCGAGGCCGGAATCGGTCTCGTCCAGGATGGCCAGCTTCGGGTCGAGCACGGCCATCTGGAAGATCTCGTTGCGCTTCTTCTCGCCGCCGGAGAACCCTTCGTTCACGCCGCGGTTGAGGAACGACTCGTCGAGGTCGACCACCTTCATCTTCTGCCGGGCCAGCTGCAGGAACTCCATCGCGTCGAGCTCTTCCTCGCCGCGATGCTTGCGGACCGCGTTCAGCGCCGCCTTCAAAAAATACGTGTTGTTCACGCCGGGGATCTCGACCGGGTACTGCATGGCCAGGAACACCCCCTCCCGCGCCCGCTCCTCGGCGGGCATGGAGAAGAGGTCTTTCCCCTCGTACAGCACCTCGCCGCCCAGCACTTCGTAATGCGGGCGGCCGGCGAGCACGTTCGCCAGGGTCGACTTGCCGGAGCCGTTCGGCCCCATGATCGCGTGCACCTCTCCGGGTTGGATGGAGAGGTCGATTCCCTTGAGGATTTCCTTGCCGTCGATGCCGGCCTTGAGGTTCTTGATCTCGAGCATCAGCCCACGCTTCCTTCCAGCGATACGCCCAGCAGCTTCTGCGCCTCGACGGCGAACTCCATCGGCAGCTCGCGGAAGACCTCCCGGCAGAAGCCGTTGACGATCATCGACACCGCGTCCTCCGCGGAGATGCCGCGCTGCTGGCAGTAGAAGAGCTGGTCCTCGCCGATCTTGGAGGTCGACGCCTCGTGCTCCATGGTCGCCGTCGAGTTGCGCACTTCGATGTAGGGGAACGTGTGCGCCCCGCACTTGTCGCCGAGGAGGAGCGAGTCGCACTGCGAGTAATTGCGGGCGTTCTCGGCCGACTTCATGATCTTCACTTCGCCGCGATACGTGTTCTGACCGCGGCCGGCGGAGATGCCCTTCGACACGATGGTCGAGCGGGTGTTCTTCCCGATGTGAATCATCTTCGTGCCGGTGTCGGCCTGCTGATGGTTGTTCGTCAGGGCCACGGAGTAGAACTCGCCGACCGAGTCGTCGCCCTGCAGGATGCAGCTCGGATACTTCCAGGTGATGGCCGAGCCGGTCTCCACCTGCGTCCAGGAGACCTTCGCCTTGCGGAAGGCCTTGCCGCGCTTGGTGACGAAGTTGTAGATGCCGCCGCGGCCTTCCTTGTCGCCGGGATACCAGTTCTGGACGGTGGAGTACTTGATGGTCGCGCTGTCCAGCGCCACGAGCTCGACCACCGCCGCGTGGAGCTGGTTCTCATCGCGCATCGGCGCGGTGCAGCCTTCCAGGTAGCTGACGTACGCGCCTTCATCGGCCACGATCAGGGTCCGCTCGAACTGGCCGGTGCCGGCGCTGTTGATGCGGAAGTAGGTGGAGAGCTCCATCGGACAGCGCACGCCCTTCGGGATGTAGCAGAAGGAGCCGTCGCTGAACACCGCGCTGTTGAGCGTGGCGTAGAAGTTGTCGGTGATCGGGACGACGCTGCCTAGGTACTTGCGCACCAGCTCCGGATGCTCCCGCACCGCCTCGGAGAAGGAGCAGAAGATGACGCCGCGCTTGGCCAGCTCGACCCGGAACGTGGTGGCCACCGAGACGCTGTCGAAGACCGCGTCCACCGCCACGCCGCTGAGGCGCTTCTGCTCCTCCAGCGAGATGCCGAGCTTCTCGAACGTCTTGCGCAGCTCCGGATCGACCTCGTCCAGCGAGTTCAGCGTCTTCTTCTGCTTCGGCGCGGAGTAGTAGCGGATGGCCTGGTAGTCGATCGGGTTGATCCGGACGTTGGCCCAGGCTGGTTCGGACATGGTCAGCCAGTGGCGGAATGCCTTGAGGCGCCACTCCAGCAGCCACTCCGGCTCGCCCTTCTTCTCCGAGATGAGGCGGACCACGTCCTCGTTCAGGCCGGGGGCGATGACGTCGGATTCGATGTCGGTGACGAAGCCGTACTTGTACTCCTGATTTGCGATCTGTTCGATCGTCTCGTTCATTGCGGATTCTCCATTGCGGCGGAAGCGAGCAGATCCTGCCGGCCGAGGGCCGGGGACGGCATGCCGCCGCGCACCAGGTCACCGAGAGTGACCTGTTCGAATGCTCCCTTGATGGCTCGATTGATCCCGGACATGAGGCGCCGCGAAGGGCAGCCCGTGCGGATGGTGCAGATGGCCTTGCCCTCGCCGTCCTGCGTTTCACACTCCACGAGGTCCCACGGCCCTTCCAGGGTCTCGACGAGCTGGCCGAGGGTGACCGCCTCGATGTCGCCGTGGAAGGAGTAGCCGCCGCCGACGCCGCGATGAGAATCGATGAGCCCGCCGTGATGCAGCGCCTTGAGCACCTTGATGATCATCGGGACGGGCAGGTGGTAGAAGGCCGCGATCTCCCGCGCCGAGACGATCTCGCCGCTTTTGCGGGCGAGATAGACGGAGGCAAGAAGGCCGTAGTCGGTGAATTTGGAGATTCTCAGCATCGGTCGGATACCGTGAGGAGCGAAAACAGTACCAAGTCGGTACGGTTTGGTCAACAGGGTAGCCGAGGGCGTTGTTCCGCGGGAGAAAATGTAGGGCCGGCTCTCAGCCGGCCGCAGTAAAAGCAGCGGTGGTCCGGCTCCGCCGGCTTCCTTTCCCGACCGCGGCCGGCTGAGAGCCGGCCCTACATTGATCTAGCGGGTGAGGAGGGAACGGCGGCGGAGGGGGCGGTCGGCATTGATGCTCATCACTAGCGTCCGCGCCTCTTCGGGGCCCGGCTCTGCGGTGCAGGACTGCGTCGACACCAGCTCGCGGGAGATCCACAGCGCACCGTCCGCGGCCTGGGCGCGCGGCACGTAGCGGTAGAACGCCTTGCTGCAGAACGACGGCGCGGACATCGGGTAGCGGGTGGTCACGCCGCCCACGATGCGCAGCACCGCGTTGCGCTGGCCGAGCCAGAGCGCGCCGTCGGCGGCGAGCAGCGGGCGCACCGTCCAATCGACATCGTTCGGCACGTCGACCAGCTCGAGCAGGCGTCCGCCGGCGTCGAGGTGCAGCACGGTGGAGGACTCCGGGCTGGTGATCCACACCGTGGCATCGGCGGCCGCGGCGATGCGGCCGCCGAAGCAGCGCACGGGCAGCTGGAGCGTGGTCACGTCGCCCGAGGCCGAAAGGCGGAAGACGGCGTTCGCGGCGTACATCTGGGTCAGCCAGACCGTGCCGTCGGCGGCGACGGCGATGTCGTACGGTGTGGCGGTTGGCGCGATGCGCTCGCTGGAGTCGCCGCGCGCATCGACGTAGCCGATCCGCGGCGTGGTCCGGGTGTACCACACGCCGCCGTACGGCGCCGCGGCGACGCTCGGCACCGCGCGGCCGGTGGCGAAGGTGGTCACCTTGCCGTTCATGTCGAGCGCCGAAACGCCGGTCGCGGTGCCGAACCAGAAGCGGCCGTCGCTGCCGAGAACCACTTCCGAGGTGGGGTTGAAGTTGGTGGTCGTGAAGAGCCGGAGCTTGCCGTCCGCGCCGATGACCACGTCGCGCAGCCCTTCGCCGGAACCGAGCGAATAAACCTCCACCCCCTGGGCCGTGGCGGCGAGGAGGAGCAGGCTAATGAGCGTGGAGGCGATCGAGCGCATCGGCGGCGAATTTGACTTTCGGATCGAGGCGGAGCGCGGTCTCGAGCTCCTTGCGGGCGGCCGGTACGTCGCCGCGCCTTTCTAACAATAACCCAAGTTGCGCGTGCCCGTCAGCAACTGTCGGCATCTCCGGACCCGGCCTCGACTGCAAATACTGCCGCAGCGCCTGCTCCCCACAGTCGAGCTCGCGATTGGCGAAGATTGCCGTCCGCCCCACCTCGTACAAGGCATCGACGCGTGAGGCGTCTGTGGCGAGCAGGGAAGCCCAGGCGGCGAAGGCGTCGTCGTACTGCTGGGTCTCCTGGGAGAGGTAGCCGAGCCAGGTCAGCGCGAGCGCCTTCGTCCGCGCGTCCTTCGCCTCCCGCACCGCCTGCTGCAATTTGTGCCGCGCCGGCCCGTACTCCTTCTGCCGGTAGGCGATGTACCCTGCGGCCCAAGCCCCCAGCGCCGCATCGCGCTTCCCGATCCGCGCCGCCTCGGCCCGGGCTTTTTTCAGGCTCCCGCCCACCACGCGCGGCGCGACGACGTAGTAGCGGACCAGATCGAGCCGCGCGTCCATCAGGTTCGGGTCCAGTCGCACCGCCTCCTCCAACTCCTCGCCGATCATCCAGCCGAGATAAGCGAGGCGGACGGCGTTACCGGACGTTTTTGCTTCTTGCATCCAGGCACGGGCTGTGCGGTAGTGTTCGGCCGCGAGAGGGGAATTCGAGGCGAGGACCGGCGCCGCGAATAGCAGCAGGCACACCACAGTTCTCATGCAGACGTCGCCGGTACATACTACGCGGGCGAATTTCGGAGGTGCTGTCATTCCTGTCAACGAGAAGAAGCAAAAAGACTGGGTGAACATTCTTTTTCTCACCCTCACGCCGGTCATCGCAACCGTCGGCGTGATCGCCTGGACGATGTTGCGCGGCTTTCACCTCTGGATGCCGCTGCTGACCATCGGCATGTACTTCCTGGTCGGCATCTCCATCTGCGCCGGCTACCACCGATTCTTCTCCCACAAGAGCTACGAGGCCTCCGCGCCGGTGCAGATCTTCTACGCGCTCTTCGGCGCCATGGCGGCGGAGAACTCCATCCTCTGGTGGTCCGCGCAGCACCGGGTGCACCACAAGCACGTCGACCGGGACTGGGATCCGTACAACATCCGCCGCGGCTTCTGGTACGCGCACATCTTCTGGATCTTCGAGAAGAACCCGCAGCGCCCGGACCAGTTCGACAACTCTCCCGACCTGATGAAGAACCCGATCGTGATGTGGCAGCACCGCTGGCACAAGGTGATCCTGATCGCGGGCGGCTTCGGCCTCCCCACGCTGATCGGCGCCGCGTTCGGCGACCCGATCGCCGGCCTGCTCTGGGGCGGCTTCCTGCGCATCATGGTCATCCACCACACGACCTTCTTCGTGAACTCGCTGGCCCACTTCGTCGGCAAGCCGCTCTACAACGCGGAAGTCTCCGCCCGCGACAACTGGGTGGTCGCCCTCCTCACCTTGGGCGAGGGCTACCATAGCTTCCACCACCGCTTCCCGGCCGACTTCCGCAACGGCATCCTCTGGTATCACTGGGATCCGGCGAAGTGGTTCATCCGCGGCCTGCGCTACGTCGGCCTGGCCAGCGACCTCCGCACCACCGCTCCGCCGCAGATCGAGCAGGCGCGCATGCGCGCCGCGCTGCAGGTGATCGAGAACCGCATCGAGCACGCGCCGCACTCGATCGCCTCCGACGCGCGCAAGCGCATCAACGCCGCGGCCCGGCATCTGGAGACCGCATTCGCCCTGTGGCGCCAGCACGCCGAGGAGAAGGCGGCGGGCCTCAAGAACAGCTGGCGGGAGACGAAGCGCCGTTCGCGGCGCCACATCCGCCAGTCGCGGAGACACTGGCAGGACGCGCTGCGGATGCTGCAGCGCGTGCCGGAAGCAGCGTAGAGGAGTGTGGGGCCGGCTCCAGCCGGCCCAGCTATCCCGGATCAATTGGGCCGGCTGAGAGCCGGCCCTACATTGTTCATCTCGCCAGCTTGGTCAATTCCTTGAAGGCCGCATCGCCGCGCAGCGACTCGAACACGTAGTCGACCCGCGCCTCCATCATCTCCTTCTCCCGGACGGCGTCGTAGCGCTCGAAGGTGTAGAAGTGGCGGTGCAGCAGTTCCATGGCCTTCCCCTTCTGCCCCAGCAGCGCGTAGATGGCAGCCAGGTTGTAGGACGCGCAGAGCATCCCCTCGTGCTCCTTCGCGATGGCCAGCGCCTCCTGCGAACGGCCGCTGTCCACCATGTACGTGGCGGCGAAGATCAGGTTGAACGGATCGTCCGGCTCGAGCAGCAGCGCCTTCTTCACGAAGCCGTCCGCCTTGGCCCGCTCCTTCTCCGAATTCCAGTAGACGGCGAGGTTGCGATAGGTCAGCGCGAGCGGGAAGGCGGCGATCGACTGGTGGAACATGGCCAGCCCCTTGGCATAGTCGCCGTCATGAATCGTCATCTTCCCTAGCCCGTGCAGCGCGACGGCGCGCGATAGCGGATCGGCCTGCATGCCGAGCAGGCGCGCGAAGACCTCGCGTGCCTTGACCCAGTCGCCCAGGTGATGGCGATAGAGCTCGCCGAGGAAACGGAGCGGTACCGGATCGGCCGCATCGATCGCCGCCGCCTCGGCATAGAGGCGGCGGGCCAGCGGATAGTCGTCATGCAGCTCCGCGTGCAGCCCTTCGTTCATCTTCTTCGTGATGCGCGCCGTGGTCGCGTCGTCGAACATCGGGTCGAGCTCGCGCAGCCGCGCGTCTTCCACCGCCACGCCCAACTTCTTGAGCGCCTTCTGCGCGGCGCGGCCTTTCTTCGGCAGCAGGCAGCGGTCGTCCCACACTTTCTTGTAGGTATCGACGGCCGCGTCTTTCTCGCCGGCCGCGGCCTTGCCGTTCGCCTCGTCCAGCGCCTTCTGCGCGGCGTTCTCCCGCGCATCGAGCTCGGCGCGGACCATCTTCTCCACCGCGCCCAGGCGCAGGGCGGAGCCTTCCAGGCGGGCCAGCTCCTTGCCGTCCGGGCCGGAAAGGATCGCCGCCGGCAGCTTGCCGGTGGCGCCGAGCTTGTCGATGGTGGCGGCATCGTCGGGACGGATGACCTGCATGCCGACGCATTGCGAGGAGTAGATGGTCAGCTGACGGGAGTTGAGGAGATCGGAGTGCTTGATCTCGTCCCCGGAGACGGGCAGCCAGTAGAGGATGAGCGACCCCTTGACCGCGTCCTCCGTGCTGTTCAGCACTTTCCAGGGGACGAAGTAGACCTGGGGCTGGGTCATGCTGCCGGTGGGCGGCATCATCCCGCCCATCCCTCCGCCCCCGCCGCCTCCGCAGGTCGCGGCAGCGGGACCGGCAATGGCGAACGCGAGCGCGAACAAGGCGAGAGTGCGGACGGACGAATGGCTCATCACGACTCCTCTTTACGGAATGCGCGCGATTATAGCCTTCGTGGGAACATAGGGGCGGAGGGCAGCAGCATGACGGAAGTCGTTACCGCCCCGCCGGAGCGGCCGGCCTTCAGGGACCGCACGGCGGGATTGATCCTCTTCGGCATCGTCCACATCCTTTTCGGCCTCGTCTGCGCGGGGTTCATCCTGCTCATGGCGGTCATGTCCGAGCTCGGCGCGCGGCGCGGCGGAGGGACGCAGCTGCCGACGTACGTGTTCGCCACGAACGTCGTCATCTATGGCCTCTTCGCGCTGTACTTTTTCTCGGTCGGCATCGGCTCGATCCGCCGCCGCCGCTGGGCCCGCGCCCTGGCGCTGGTGGTCAGCTGGATGTGGCTGATCGTCGGCCTGCTCACCGCCGTCGTCCTCGGCGTGATGATGCCGCGGCTGATGAAGAACATGCCCGCCGACGGCGCGAACATCGTGATGATCGTGACGCTGGTGACGGTCTGCGTTCTCTACATCCTCGTGCCGGCCGTGATCCTCCTCGGCTATCGCGGCCCGAACGTGAAGGCCACGGTCGAGCACTACGACCGGAAAGTGCGCTGGACGGACCGAGCGCCGCTGCCGGTCCTGGCCGTCGTGCTGCTGCTCGCCACCGGCTCGATTTCGCTGCTCGCCTCCACCGCCTACGCCACCATCCCCATCGGGGCCACGATCGTCACCGGCGTGCCGGCGATGATCATCTGCCTCGCCTTCGCCGGCCTGTTGGCATTCCTGGCCCTGGGCTTCTATCGCCTCAAGCTCTCCGCCTGGTGGTCGCTCCTGCTGCTGCAGGTGATCGGCGCCGGGGTCGGCGCGTACACGCTGCTGCACACGGACTTCGACGAGCTGTACACGAAGATGGGGGTGATGACGCCGCAGTTGCGGCAGCTGGGCATCACGGAGATGTACCGGGATCCGGTGCTCTGGATCCCGGCAGGCATCGGGTGGTTGCTGTTTCTGTCGTTCCTGCTCTGGCTGCGGCGCTACTTCGTGGGAGCGGAGCCGCGCACGAGGGCGGCGGACAGCGTTTAGGCCGCGCGAAGAGGTGCGGCCCGTGCCGGCTAGTTGTCGATGTTCTCGGGGAAGACGGAGACCTTGCTGCTCGCGCGCAGCTCGTTGGTCAACTTGGTGACGACGTTGACCACGTCTGCGGCGCGCTGGGACATCATGAACTCGCGGATGCCGGCCTTCGCATCAGCGAACGACTCGGTGCTGGCCGGACGCTTGTCCTCCACGAACACGAGGTGGTAGCCGAAGCGCGTCTCGATCACGCCGGAGAGCGCCCCCTTCTTCATGGTGAACGCGGCGTCGGCAAAGGTGGAGTCGAGCTGTCCGCGCTCGACCCAGCCGAGGTCGCCGCCCGATGCGGCCGAGCCATCCTCGGAGTACTGCTGCGCGGCCTGGGCGAAGTGGGCCTGCATGATGCGCGCGGCGCCGGTGGCGTCGGTGCCCGTCGGGAATGTCGTCTTCGAGCGGAGGTCGGCGTTGATCTGCTGGATCAGCGCCATGGCCTCTTCCTTCGTGTGCGGCTTGGGGCCGGCGCCGTTGGGCATGATGATGATGTGCCGCACCTTGACCGTCTCCGGCGTGTGGAACTCATCCGGATGCTCGTCGTAGTACTTGCGCACTTCCTCGTCGGTGATGACCGGCTGGGCGATGACGTCGCGGACGTAGCGGTCGAAGAGGGCCGCCTCGCGCGCCGCCTGCAGCTCGGCCTGGATCTCCGGCTTCTTGTCGAACCCGGACTTGAGCGCCTCCTGGATGATCAGGCGCTTGGCGATGTAGTTCTCCAGGAAAGCGCCCTTGCCGCCGGACTTCTGGTAGTTGGCTTTCATCCGGGCGCCGAGGTTGTCGTACATCCGGTTGAGCTGCTCTTCGGTGATGGTTTCGCCGTTGATGACGGCGACCGGCTTCTTCGCGGGATCCTGCTGCTGGGCCAGAACGGGGAGCGCGAGGAGCGCCAGTGCGGCCATGACGGTGAAACGTTTCATTCAGTCCTCCAGAAACGGTGAGACGGGATGGGCGGGCGGGAAGTTCCGCGGGTCCGCCCGATGCGGCGCCAACGCCTGGGGGCTGCGGGGCATTCCGCGCTACACTGTGCGCTTCGTGAGCTGACAATGCAGGCGCCCAAGCAGACGTTCGGCCAGAGACTCCGCGAGCTGCGCGAGGCGAAGGACCTCTCGCTGCGCGAGCTGGCCTCCAAGAGCGGCATCAGCGCGCCGTTCCTCTCGGACATCGAGCTCGGCCGGCGGTTCCCCTCGGAGGAGACTTTGAAGGCGCTGGCCGCCGCGCTGCATCTGCCGCAGTCCGCGCTCGAGCAGTACGACCATCGCGATGTAGTCAAGGAAGTGCGGGAGCGCTCTTCGACGGATCCGCAGTACGGCTTCATGCTCCGCCAGCTCCTCGAGGAGTACCGCACGCCGGAGGAGCTGCGGAAGCTGCTGAAGAAGAAGTGAGGACCTATCCCGCCCACACTGGCCCGTTCCCCGACGCGCTCCACTACGAGCTCGAGGAGATCGAGTCCCTATGTCTGGCGGCACTCTCCTCGGTGGCTCTGCTGCCTTCCTCCCCCTCCCCGGTGCGCATCGAGCGCTTCGTGGAAAAGCACTTCCACCTCACCCCCGAATACCGCGACGACCTCCCCCCCGGCATCCTCGGCTTCAGCGAGATCGACGCCTCCGGCCCCTTGCGCATCGTGCTCAACCCGTCGCTGACGGAGCGCCGCCTGCGCACCACGATCGCGCACGAGGCGGGCCACTGCCTGCTGCACGCGGTGCTCTATCGCGCCGGGACTGCGGACGCCATCCTCTGCCGCGATTCCGACGTGGCACGCGCCTCCTACGGCGGGCGGTGGTGGGAGTACCAGGCGAACGTCGCCATCGGCGCGCTGCTCCTTCCACGTCCGCTGCTGCTGCCCGCGCTCGAGCCGCACCTGCGCTCCTCGCGCGCCGGCGGCCGCGTGCTGCCGGCCGCCGCGATGAGCGCCGCCATCGAGACCGTGGCATCGGTGTTCGACGTGAATCCGGTCGTGGCGCGCTTGCGGATCGAGGCGTTGAGTTTGGTCGCGTAGCGGTGTAAGCTGACTTTGCGAACGCCTGGGCGTTTTCCGTGTCAAGCGGCTTGCCTACGGTTCGTAGAAAGCTGTGGAAAGACCGCTGGCATTCTCTGACCGTGCAGCACTTGGGGGCGGGGCGCGCTGTTGAAAACCTGTGGACGCCTGTCGCGCTCCGAAAAGCAGCCGCACAATCCGCACTCCGTTCCAACATGGCCCTTGCTCAAGTCGAAGTAACGCTCGATCGGCCCTTGCCGCAGAGTCCCGACGCGGAACGCGCCGTGATCGGCTCGATCCTGATCAACAGCAACGCGCTCTATCGTGTGATCGGGACCATCGATACTGAGGATTTCTTCCGCGACTCCCATCGCACCATCTTCAGCGCCATCCGCAGGCTGGCCGAGGAGAGCCGGGCCATCGACACGCTCACGGTCAGGGAAGAGCTGGCGAAACATGGGCAGCTCGAGCAGGTCGGCGGCCTCGCGTACGTCGCCTCCCTCATCGACGGCATTCCGGACGTCGCGAACGTCGAGCGCTACGCCGGCATCGTCAAAGAGAAGTCGACGCTGCGGCGGCTCATTGTGATGGGCAACAGCGTCATGCGCGCGGCCCTGGACGCGCCGAGTGAATCGAGCGAAGTTCTCAACATCGCCGAGAAGTCCCTCTACGAAATCGCGGAGGGGAGCGTCGACAAGGGCTTCGTGGGGCTGGACAAGATCACGCGCAAGAACATGACGGCCATCGAGCAGCTGCACGAGGCCGGGAAGCTCATCACCGGCGTGCCGACCGGGTTCGACCGCTTCAACGAGTTCACCTCCGGGTTCCAGCCGCAGGACCTGATCATCATCGCGGCCCGGCCTTCCATGGGAAAGACCTCGTTCATGATGAACATCGCCGAGGCGATCGCCATCCCGGACAAGTCGGGCAATCCGCGCGGCGGCGCGCAGCGGCTGCACTCGGTCGGCGTCTTCTCGCTCGAGATGTCGAAGGAGCAGATCGGCCTGCGCATCCTCTCCTCCGAGTCCGGCGTGTCGAACCATCTGATCCGGGCCGGCATGCTCAGCGAGCGCAACTGGCGCGAGCTGGCCGAGGCTTCGGCGCGGCTTTCGAAGGCGAAGATCTTCATCGACGACTCGCCCGGCATGGACATCATGGAGATGCGGGCCAAGGCGCGGCGCCTGAAGATGGAAGTCGGCCTGGACATGGTGATGGTGGACTACCTGCAGCTGATGTCGGTCAAGGGGAAGACCGAGTCGCGGAACCAGGAGATCTCCCAGATCTCGCGCGGCCTGAAGGCCATCGCCAAGGAGCTGAACCTCCCCCTCATCTCGCTCTCCCAGCTCTCCCGCCGTCCCGAGCAGCGCATGGGCGACCACCGCCCGCAGCTGGCCGACCTCCGCGAGTCGGGCTCGATCGAGCAGGACGCCGACCTCGTCGCCTTCATCTACCGGGACGAGGTGTACAACAAGGAGACCGAGGAGAAGGGGATCGCCGAGATCATCATCGCCAAGCAGCGCAACGGCCCCATCGGCGACTTCAAGCTCGTCTT
>DASYMJ010000057.1:0-21548 GCA_036009105.1 Thermoanaerobaculia bacterium
TCCTCGGCCAGGTTCGCGCTCTGCTCCGAACGGAAATAGACGCGCGGCTGCTGGTTGTCCGTCTGGAACGCGGAGAGGTAGATCTCATCCGTCAGCTCGGGAGCCTCGGTGAAGCTGGTGGTGATGTCCTTCGTGACGCCGACCACCGTGTACCAGACCGGCTTCCCTTCCACATTGAGCTGCACGCGCTTGCCGAGGGCCGACTCGCCCGCCTTCCAGCGCTTCCTGGCGAAGGACTGGCTGACCAGCGCGGTGCGGAAGTCCGCGTTCTCTGCGGCCGCCCGCTCGCGGTCATCGAGATAGCGCCCCTCCACCAGAGGGATGGTCTTGAAGTCGTTCTGCAGGAGGAGCTGCTGCACGGAGACCGGCGGCAGCTGCGTCTGCGCATCGAGCCCTTCCACGATCGCCTCGGAGGAGCCCATGGGCGTCCAGACGAAGGCGTCGCGGACGCCGTTGCGCGACTCGAGGTCCTGCAGGAGCTGGGAGAGCAGCTGCGCGCGCTGCGCGTTGGTGACCGTCTTGTCCTCGGGGAAGGTGACGTCGGCGGCCATGAGGTTGGTCATGTCATAGCCCGGCTCGATCCGCTCGCCCTTGCGCACCAGCGAGAAGAAAAGGAAGCCGATGGACATGATGAGAGAGACGAACATGATCTGGGCCGTGACCAGGGTGCGCATCAGCTTCCCGGCCTTGCGTCCCTGCGCGCCGCGCGTGCCGTCGCGCAGCTCCATGTTCACGTCGGCCCGGGCGCTTTTGCGCGCGGGCAGGTAGCAGACGGTGAAGAGCGTCAGCGCCATGAAGCCGAAGGCGGCGATGAGCGTCTCCTTGTCCAGGCCCCACTGCCACCAGAACGGCGGAGCGCCGTTGCGGCCGAAGGCGGACTCGAGGAAGACGGTGGTGGATGACAGCATCACACCGGTGATGACCAGCGCCAGCAGGGTGCCGACCACGACGATGAGGCCGCCCTCCCACATCAGCTGGCCGATCAGGCGGCTCTCCTTCGCGCCGAGGGCGACGCGGATGGCGGACTCCTTGCCGCGCGCGACGGCGCGGGCGAGGAGCATGTTGCCCACGTTGATGCCGGCCAGGAGCAGGATCAGCGTGGAGACGATGTTGATGCCGTACATGGCGACGTCCACGATGGCGCCGCCGCCGATCTGCGCGACCGGATAGGAGTCGAGCCGGAACGCCTCGCGGCTCAATTCGATCTTCTCGCCGGCCTGCTTCACCCGCGACTCGAACGAGCTCCGCACCAGCTGGTCCAGCTGCGCCGTGGCCTGGTCGCGCGTCGCGCTCCTGGCCAGCCGGCCGTGGAAGTTGGCGAAGGTGAACGAGGTGCTGGTGGGATGGAGCTGCTCGTGGGTGAAGGGTAGCCAGATCTCCGTGGAGAGCGGGAACGCGAAGCCCTTCGGCATGATGCCGACGACCTCGGTGTCCTGGTTGTTGATCTTGATGACCTTGCCGATCGCGTTCGGGTTGCCCTCGAAGCGGTTCTGCCAGAGCTTGTAGCTGATCACCGCCACGGGCGCCGCGCCGGCCTCGTTGTCCTGCGGCTGCAGGGCCCGGCCGTAGAGCGGATTGGTGCGCGCGAACTCGAAGAGGTTCCCTTCCGTGTACGTACCGAAGAGCGACTGGCTGTCTTCCGCGGCGGAGAGGCGCACCTGCTCATCGCGCCACACCCCGAACTCGGAGAACGCGCTCAGCTTCGAGCGGGCCTCGGAGTACTCGTAGAGCGGCATGCGCTCGGAGATGCGGTAGATGCCGGCGCCGTCCTTGAGGGGGAGCGGCTTGTAGAACATGGTGAAGAAGAAGGAGAAGGTGAAGAGCGTCACGGTCAGGCCGCCGGTCAGGACGAGCAGCGTGAGCAGGGTGAAGCCCGGCGACTTGAACAGCAGCCGCAGGGTGTAGCGGATGTCCATCAGGATGCCCACGGATCAGCCCACCTTTTCAAAAAGCTGCGCCGCGCCGGAGATGATCTCGCCGTCGAGCATCTCGATGCGGCGGGAGACGCGCTCGATGCCGCGCGGGTCGTGGGTCACCATCACGATGGTGGAGCCTTCCGCGTGCAGCTGCCCGAGCAGGTGCAGCACGATGTCCGCGTTCTTGGAGTCGAGGTTGCCGGTCGGCTCGTCGGCCAGGATGACCGAGGGGTCGTTGATGAGGGAGCGGGCGATGGCCACGCGCTGCTGCTGGCCGCCGGAGAGCTGGCCGGGGAAGTGCCCCAGGCGGTGCCCCATCTCCACCCGGTCGAGCATCTGCTTGGCCCGGGCCTTGATGTCCTTCGCGGCGAGGCCCTTGCGGTAGGTCAGGGGGAGGCAGACGTTCTCTTCCACCGTCAGCTCGCTGATCAGGTTGAAGGACTGGAACACGAAGCCGATCTCCTGATTGCGGATGCGGGAGCGGTCGTCGCGGGAGAGCGAGCTCACGTCATGGCCGTTGAGGATGTACTGGCCGGAGGTCGGCGTGTCCAGCAGGCCGAGGATGGAGAGGAGGGTCGACTTGCCGCAGCCGGACGGGCCGGTGATGCAGACGTACTCCCCCGCCTTCACTTCCGCGGTGACTTCGTGCAGGGCCCTCGTCTCTACCTTGTCGGCGAGGAACACCTTCTCCAGACGGTTCAACTTGATGAGCGAATTCGTGGTCATGACTTTTCTTCCTTACTTGACGATGACGGAGTCGTGCGCGGCGAACGCGGACGTATCGGAGGTGACGATCTTGTCGCCCGGCTTCGCGCCGCCGACGATCTGGATCTGGTTGACGGAGGACTGCCCGAACTGGAGCTGCGTGCGGGTGGCCCGGCTCTCGTCCGCATTGAGGCGGTAGACGTTGCCGGTGGTGTTGGCCTTGGCGAAGTCGGGACGGTCCATGTAGACCGCGTTCTTCACGGCGAGGATCCTGATCAGACCTTCCACGGTCAGATCGGCGCGAGCCTCGGCGGGCAGCGTGCCGTCCAGGGCGACGTCCACTTCCACCATGCCGTCCTGCACGGAGGGGGCGATGCGGATGACCCGGCCTTCGATCTTGCTGCGGCGCGTGTCGATGGTGACCGGGAGGCCGTTGGCCACCTGCTGCACCTGCAGCTCGGGCACCTGGAGCTGGGCGATGAGGAGCGAGGTGTCGGCGACCATGCCGACCGTGTCCCCGATGTTGAGCTTCTGGCCGGGCGAGACGGCCAGCGACTGCAGCGTCCCCTTCATGCCGGCCCGGACGACCAGCTGGTCGATCTGGGTCTGGGCGTTGACCGCATCGGCCCTGAGCTGGGCGATCTGGAGATTGCGGGCCTGGCGCTGGGAGGCGAGGCGCTCCCGCATCTGGCCGACCCGCTTCTCGGAGTACTGCCAGATCTGCTCGAGGGTCTCGACGCTGTCCTTGGCTTTCTGCAGGTCGACGTCCGAGACGAGGCCGGCGCCGGTCAGCTCGCTCTTCACGCGGAGGTCGCGCTGGGCGTTCTGCAGGTTGTTCTTCGCCTGCAGGAGCTGGATCTGCTGGTCGAGCAGCGCCGTCTCCTGCGACTTGAGCTCGACCTCCCCTTCCGCCGTGGTCTGCTGGAGCTTGGACTGGGCCTGGACCAGGTCGAGGCTGAGCTGCGGGTTCATCAGGGTGACGATGGGCGTCTGCACGTCCACCGGATCGCCCGGCTTGACCAGGATCCGGGCCACGCTGCCGCTCACCTTCGAGCCGAGCATCAGCACGTCCTTGGTCTTGAGCTTGCCGTTGGCCCGCACGTTGACCGCGAAGTCGCCCTGCTGCACGACGGAGACCTTGAGGTCATCCCGCCGCGCGATGTAGCTGGCGTCGCCCAGGAAGAGCTTCCCCACGCCGAACAGGACGATGACCGCCGCCGCGGCCACGATGTACCAGTGCCGCCGCAGGAACGGCTTCTCCCTCGTCTCGCGGACGATGTCCATGCTGCGGACGTTGCGCGTGTTGGTCGGTTCGGTGTCTTCGGCGATTGCTGCTTGGTGCATCGTTTGTCCTTTGCTTCGCGGTTGTCAGTTCTCAGTTGTCGGTTGTCAGTAGAACGGTCTGCCGACAACTGACAACTGATTACTCGTCTCTACTTGTGTCCGTGTCCCCTGGCCATGCCCACCAAGATCTTCCGGTCGCCGCTGAACGGCTGCCGGCCGTGGGTGAAGAGCATGTTGTCGAGGACCATCAGGTCGTTCTTGCGCCAGTCGAAGTGGAAGGTCTCGGAGGCGTAGACGTCCCGGATGATCTGCAGGACGTCTTCTTCCAGCGGCTCGCCGTCGCCGTAGTAGGCGTTGCGCGGCAGGCCCGCCTCGCCGCAGACGGCGAGCAGGCTCTCCCGCACTTCCGGGCGGAGGCTGGAGACGTGGAAGAGGTGGGCCTGGTTGAACCACACCTTGTCGCCGGTGACCGGATGAACGGCCACGGCCGGGTTCACCTGCTCGGTGCGCAGACCGCCGTTTTCCTTCCAGGCGAAGCGGAGGTCGTTCTCGGCGCAGAAGCGCTCCACCACGTCCCGCTCGGTGGTCTGGAAGACCTCCGTCCACGGCAGGTCGATGTCGCCGTAGTTGCGCACGTACTTCACGCCCCTGGCCTCGAACTTCTCGCGGATCTCGGCCGGGATCTTTTTATAGACCGCGCGGCTGTCCGCCAGCGGCGTCGATCCGCCAACCTCGGAAGGCAGCATGCAGAGGAAGCCGGCCCGCATGGCCCACTTGTTCGCGTAGGAGGACTCGTTGTGCTGGGGGATGAACTCGCTGGGGTGGTACTCCGTGGCGGTGTAGACGTTGTCCCGCAGCTCGGTGCGCGGGGTGGAGCGGTAGTCGTAGCCCATCAGCTCTTCGCCGAAGAGGATGGCCAGCACCTGGCCGAACTGCTTGCTGCTGGGGAACTTGAGGCCCCGGATGAGCAGCACGCCGCGCTGCAGCAGCAGCTCTTCGACGCGCTCCCTGTTCTGCTCGGCCCACTCCAGCAGCTTCTGGCCCGTGGTGTCGACGCTCAGCAGGATCTCGCGCCCGCCGGCCTCGAGGAGAGGCTCGGTAGTCAACTCGGTCAATACGCTTTCCACTGTTTGCTATCCCTTTCCGTGAACCGCGACCGCCGTGCCGAAGACTCTGGAGAGCTCCTCGCGCGCGTCGGTCACGATGTCCGTCAAACCCTGCCCCGTCATGAGGTGCTTGTGCTCGCCCGCCACCGGAACCGTCCGGAGGGGCGATGCGAGCAGCCGTTCCACCTCGCCCGCGGGGATGACTTTCTGCGTTTCCTGCCTCGCCGTGTAGAGGGTGGTCGCGCCGCGGATGGAGAGCCTCAGCTCCCTCGACCGCGCGTGACTGCGACTGAAGTCGATTCCGAAGCGGAGCGCCGTTTCCAGCTCGGCCCGGGTCATCCTCGACCGCGTCTCGTCCTCGACCACCAGCGCGGCGACTGCCTTGACTAGTTGCTCGAAGTTATTGTGAACGTCCAGGTGGGCCGTCTTCTTCCGTACGTCCGCATCGGCGTATTGGGCGGCCATCAGGAGGTATTCGAAGTCGCTCCGCTCCTCCAGCAGGACGCCCGGAGGAGGCGCGTCGAAGAGGCCGAGGTAGTCGACATCTTCCAGAAGATGCGCCACTTCCCAGGCGATCGTCCCGCCCGCCGACCAGCCCGCCAGGCGATACGGCCCCGCCGGCTGCACGGTCCGGATGGCCCTGGCGTACTCGGCCGCGAGCTCGTGCAGCTCGCTGAACGGCAGAGCGTGGTTGAAGTTGAACGGGGCCTGCACGCCGTATACGGTGCAGATGCCCTCCAGCGCCCTGGCCAGTTCGGTGTAGCAGTCGACCTTGCCGCCGAACGGGTGGATGACGAAGAGCTTCCGGGCCGTATCGCCGTCGCTCAGCCGCACGATGTACTCGCGGGCCAGCTCGCGCGGGGCGCCGCCGAGGGCGGCGGCAAGGGAGCGGATGGTCTGGTTCTCCATCGCCTGGCGCATGGTCACCTCGATGCCGCGCCGCTTGAGCTCGGCCACCACGGACATGAAGGTCAGCGAGTGGCCGCCCAGGTCGTAGAACCGGTCGTCGATGCCGACCGCGTCCAGCTCGAGGTGTCTGGCCCAAACCTCGGCCAGGGTCTGCTCCAGCGGATTGCGCGGCAGGACGAGCTCGGCCGTGGGCCTCGCGCCCGGCTCGGGAAGCGCGCGCTTGTCCACCTTGCCGTTCGGCGTGAGCGGGAAGGCCTCCAGCACCACGAAATCGGAGGGGATCATCGGCTCCGGCAGCGAGGCGCGCAGCGCGCTCTGCAGTGTCGCGAGATCGAAATCGGCCGAGGGGATCAGGTAAGCGACGAGCCGCTTGCCCGCCCCTTCGCCCCGCGCGATCACCACCGCATCCTGCACACTCTCCTCGGACCGCAGGCGCGACTCCACCTCGCCGAGCTCGATCCGGTAGCCGCGGATCTTGACCTGATCGTCGCGCCGGCCGACGAACTCGAGGTTGCCGTCCGGCAGCCAGCGCACGTAGTCGCCGGTGCGGTAGACCCGCGCGCCGTCGTTGCGGAACGGATCGGCGATGAAGCGGCCGCGGGTCAGCTCGTCGCGGTCGAGATAGCCCCGCGCCACGCCGGCGCCGCCGATGAGCAGCTCGCCCGGCACGCCCACCGGACAGAGGTTCATCGACTTGTCCACCACGTAGCCGTACTGGTTGGCGATGAAGCGCCCGATGTGGACCACCTCGTGGCCGCCCAGCCGGGCCATGGTCGCCGTCACCGTGCATTCGCTCGGGCCGTACTGGTTGTAGAAGCGCGCGTTCGCGCTCCAGGTGGCGACGACGTTGCGGGACGGCGCCTCGCCGCCCACGAGGATCAGCTTCAGGTCCGGCAGTGGGGCGTACTCCTGCGCCTCCAGCAACGCGGCGGGCATGCGCAGCTGGGTGATGCGGTGCTCGCGCGCCGCGGTGATGAGCGCCGAGGTCGGCTCCACCATGTAGGTGGCGGCGCCGGAGCAGAGAGCGTTGAAGAGATGCTCGATGCCGGCGTCGAAGCTGAGCGACATGCAGTGCAGCACGCGCTCCTGCACGTCGAGCTCGAGCTCCGCGATGTCCGCGGTGATCAGGTTGACGAAGCCGCGGTGCTCGACCAGGACGCCCTTCGGCGTGCCGGTCGACCCCGAGGTGTAGACGACGTAGGCCAGGTTCGTCGGCTGCACATCCACCACCGGATCGCTCTTCAGATAATCGCCGAGAAGCTCCTCGGGGAGGTCGGCGAGGATCGTTTCCTGGCCGCTCAACGGCAGGCGCTCGCGCATGGCCGTGGTGGTGACGAGCACCTTCGCGCCGCTGTCTTCCAGCATGAACTGCAGGCGGTCGGTCGGATAGCTCGGGTCGAGCGGCACGTACGCGCCGCCGGCCTTGAGGATGCCCAGCAGGCCGATCACCAGATCGAACGAGCGGGGGCAGGAGAGGCCGACCAGCGTGTCCGGCTCCACGCCCGCCGCGATGAGGCGATGGGCCAGCACGTTCGCCTGCTCGTTGAGCGTGCGGTAGGTCATGCTCTCCCCTTCGATGACCAGCGCCGTCGCCTCCGGTGTGCGCGCGGCCTGCGCCTCGAAGAGCTGGTGGATGCAGCGGTCGGCGGGGAACGCGGCGGCCGTGTCGTTCCACTGGGCGAAGGCATCGCGCTCGCGCGGCGTCACGACCTCGATGGTGCGGATGTCCTCCGAGGCCGGCAGCCCGCGCAGGATCTGGGCGAGATGCTCCAGCAGCAGCTCGATGGTCTCCGGCGCGAAGTCGCTCACCGCGTAGCTGAACTTGAGCGTCAGCGCGTTGCGGAAGGTGGCGATGAGGGAGAGCTTGTAGTTCGTCCGCTCGTTGGTCTGGTTCTGCTCGATACGCAGCGCATCCGCCTTTGCCGTCGCCCCTTCGCCACCGCTGTGCGTGTCCACCGGAAAGTTCTCGAAGATGAGGATGCTGTCGAACAGCGGGACGCCGCGCTCGGTCCGCGCGCATCCCTGCACCTCGGAGAGCGGCAGGTAGCCGTGCTCCTGGCTCTCCTGGAAGCCGCGCTGCATCTCATCCAGCAGGCCGGTCACGCTAGTGGTGCCGTCGAACGACGCCGCGACCGGAATGGTGTTGATGAACAGCCCGATCATGCTCTCGATCCCCGCCACCTCGGCCGGACGGCCGGAGATCACGGCGCCGAACGTGACGTGCGGCTCGCCGCTGTAGCGGTGGAGCAGGTACGCCCACGCCAGCTGCACCAGCGAGTTGATGGTGGTGTGGTTCGCCTTGGCGAACGCCTCCAGGCGGCGCGACTCCTCCTCGTTGAAGATGGTGAAGCGCTCCTTGCGCCCGTCGCCCGGCATCGGCCGCGGACGGTCGACCACCAGCGGCGTCGGCGCCTCCATCCTCTTCAGGTACTCGGCCCAGTAGGCGAGCGCCTGCTTCTCATCGCGGCTGCGCAGCCAGCGCATGTAGCGCTCGTAATCGGTCGCCTCGGCGAAGCGCGGCGTCTCGCCGCGCACCAGGGCCAGGTAGGCGGCCAGCACTTCCTTGTGCACCAGCGCCTTGCACCAGCCGTCGAGCAGCATGTGATGCTGGCTCCAGAGGATGCGGTAGCGCTCCTCGCCCAGCCGGAAGAGGGCGATGCGCTGGAGGGGCGGGGTCTCGACGTCGATGCCGCGTGCCCGATCGGCGGCGAGGTACTCATCGAACATCGCCCGCTGCTGCTCATCGGTGAAGGCGCGCCAGTCCTCCTCGTGCCACGGCAGCTCCGCGCTCGCCACCACCAGCTGGTGCAGGCGCGATTCCTGGCCGACGAAGGCGGTGCGGAAGATGTCGTGCCGCGCGACGACGATGTTCCACGCCTCGCGGAACAGCCTCGTGTCGAGCGGGCCGGTGAAGACGGGCGAGGACTGGGTGATGTACGCGCCGCTGTCGAGCAGGCTGTGGAAGAGCATCCCCTGCTGCATGGCCGTGGCCGGGTAGAGCCGGGTCATGGCGGGATAGCGCTGCTGCCACTGGTCGAGCGTCGGCTGCGTCACATCCGCCAGCGGGAAGTCGGAGGGCGTGAGCTCGCCCCGCTCCCGCGAGAGGCAGTGCTGGATCACCTCGCGCAGCCCGTCTTCGAGGAAGCGGGCCAGCTGGGCCATCGTCTCGGGGCGGTACTGCTCGGCGCTGTAGTCGAGGCTGAACTCGAGCACGCCGCCCGCCACCCGGCCGTTGAGGCCGAGCTGGTACTTGCGGCTGCGCTCCGCGCTGGCCCGCTCGCCGCTCGATTCGCGCGCGCCCTGCAGGCCGCTCTCCGCCTGGAGGGTCTGGTCGAACTGGCCGAGGTAGTTGAAGACGAGCTGCAGCGGATTCGCTTCCGCCTTCGCGACGAGCGCTTCGTCCCTGGCCATGTAGCGGAGCACGCCATAGCCGATGCCGTTGTGAGGCAGGGCCCGGTACTGCTCCTTGACCGACTTGATGACGTCTGCCGTCCGCTCGCTCGCGCTGCTGAGCGTGAGGGGGAAGACGGTGGTGAACCAGCCCACGGTCTGGGTGGTGTCGAGCTGCTCGAAGAGCTCCTCCCGGCCGTGCCCTTCCAGCGCGATGCGCAGGCCGGTCGATTGCGTCCAGCGGCGCATGCCGAGGTAGACGCCCGAGAGGAGCAGCTCATTGATGGTGGTGCGGTACACCGGCGCGCACTGCTTGATCAGCGCCTCGGTCTCGGTGGCGTCCAGGCGGACCCGCTCGCGGCGCGTGGTGGCGGCGCTCCGCGGGCCGGCCGCGTCAAAGTCGGTGGGCAGCGCGCTCACCGGCTGGTCGTACTGGGCCAGCCAGTACGGCTGCTCGTGCTCCAGCGTCTGCGCGTACTCGGAGAGGGCGGCGGCCCACTGCTGGAAGGAGGAGGTCTTCGGCCCCAGCACGATCGGCTGGCCGGCCGTGTACTGGCGGTAGGCCTGCTCGATGTCCGCCAAGAGGATGCGCCAGGACACGCCGTCCACCACGATGTGATGGGCGAGGAGGAAGAGCCGCGCCGGCTCCTCGAAGAGGATGGCCCGGAAGAGCGGCCCGCGCTCCAGGTCGAAGGAGCGCTGCCAGTGATTGCAGCGCGCGGTCAGGTCGTCCGTAGCCGGCTCGACGATGGCGCTCGCGTCGATCATCTCGTCGGTGAGCGGGTGGTGTTCGCCCCTCACCCGGCGCTGCGCGCCACCCTCTGACCCGCCTTCTCCCCGCGCGGCGTCATCGCGGAAGCGCAGGCGCAGCGCGTCGTGGCGCGCGTAGAGCGCGGCCACCATCTCCCGCAGGAACCGCGCGTCGAAGCCGGGCGGCGTCTCCAGCAGGACGGACTGGTTGAAGTGATGCCGCGCGTGCGGATCGTCGTGCAGGAACTGCTGCTGGATGGGCAGCAGCTCCACCGCGCCGGTCATCGCCTCCTGCGGCATCACCCGCAGCACGGCGCTCGTGGCCTGCGCCGCGAGCGCGGCGATGGTCTGGTGCTCGAAGAGCTGGCGGGTGGTGATGCCGATGCCCACCTGGTTCGCCCGCGACACGGCCTGAATGGAGAGGATCGAGTCGCCGCCGATGGAGAAGAAGTTGTCGTGGATGCCGACGCGCTGCAGCTTGAGCAGGCGCGCCCAGATCGCGGCGAGCGTCTCCTCCGTCGCGTTGCGCGGCGCGGCGTAGGCGGAGGCCTGCTGCCACTCCGGCTCCGGCAGCGCGCGGCGGTCGACCTTGCCGTTGCTGGTCACCGGGAAGGCGTCGATCACGACGAACGCGGCCGGCACCATGTAGTCCGGCAGTTGGCGGCGCAGCGCTTCCTTCACCTCATCGAGGCGCAGCTCGCCGTGCGGAACGAGGTAGGCGATGAGCCGCTGCTCGCGGGCGATGACCAGCGCTTCCTTGACCCGCGCCTGCTCCAAGAGCTGGGCCTGGATCTCGCCGAGCTCGATGCGGAAGCCGCGGATCTTGACCTGGTCGTCCAGGCGTCCGAGGAACTCCAGCACGCCATCGGTGCGATAGCGGGCCAGGTCGCCGGTGCGGTAGAGGCGCGCGGCCGGATCGGTGCTGAACGGGTCGGCGATGAAGCGCTCCGCGGTGAGCTCGGGGCGCTGGTGATAGCCGCGACCGACCTGCACGCCGCCGATGAACAGCTCGCCCGGCACCCGGTCCGGCACCGGCCGCAGGTTCGCGTCCAGCACGTACATCTGCGTGTTGGCGATGGCCCGGCCGATCGGCACGGTGGCGCCGATGTTGTCCGCCGTGCACTCCCAGTTCGTCACATCGACGGCCGCCTCGGTGGGGCCGTAGAGGTTGTGCAGCTCGCAATCGAAGTGGCGGAAGAACTCCCTGGCCTGCTCCGGCTGCAGCGCCTCGCCGCTGCAGATCACCCGGCGCAGGGAGGTGCAGCGGGCGACCTCCGCCGTCTTGAGGAAGGCGCTGAGCATGGACGGCACGAAGTGCACGGTGGTGATCTGCTCGCGCTCGATGAGCTCGGCCAGGTAGTCGCCGTCGCGGTGGCCTTCCGGCTTCGCTACGACGATGGTGGTGCCGGTGATGAGCGGCCAGAAGAACTCCCACACCGAGACGTCGAAGCTGAACGGCGTCTTCTGCAGGATGCGGTCGCCGGGCACGAGGTTGTACTCGCTCTGCATCCAGTACAGGCGGTTGCAGATGCCGCGGTGCACGTTCATGGCGCCCTTCGGCTTGCCGGTGGAGCCGGAGGTGTAAATCATGTAGGCGAGGTCGTCCAGGCCGGACGTTTCGCCGAGGTTCTCCGTGCTGTAGGTTTCGACCAGGTGCCACTCGTCATCCAGGCTGAGCACTTCCTGCCCGCTCCAGATGCCCAGGCCGTCTTCGAACTTCGACTGGGAGACCACCACGCGCACGCCGCTGTTCTCCAGCATGTACATCAGGCGGTCCTTCGGATAGCCGGGGTCGAGCGGCACGTAGGCGCCGCCGGCCTTGAGGATGCCGAGCAGGCCGATGACCATCTCGATGGAGCGGTCGATGCAGATGCCGACCAGCGTCTCCCGCTGCACGCCCCAGCTCTGCAGATAGCGCGCGACCTGGTTGGCCTTCCCGTTCAACTCCGCGTAGGTGAGCTGCCGGTCCTCGTAGCGGACGGCGATCGCGTTCGGGTTCCACCGCGCCTGCTCCTCGAAGAGCGCGTGCAGCGTCTTGTACGGCGGGAACGGCCGCGGGTTGGAGCCGCGGGCCACGATCGCCGCTTCATCCGCCGCGGTGAGGATGGGCAGCCGGCCGGCGAGCGTCTCCGGTTTCGCCACGATCGCTTCGATCATGACCTGGAAGCTGGCGGCGAGGCGCTCGATGGTGTCCGCCTCGAAGAGGCTGACCGGATAGTTCCAGTTGAGGGAGAGGCCGCTGGGGCTTTCGGTGGCGGAGAGGGTGAGGTCGACCTTGGCCAGCTCGGCGCCGCCGCCGATGGGGGACAGCTCGAGGCCGGGCAGCTGCACGGCGACGCGCTCGTTGTTCTGCAGCACGAAGACGATCTGGTAGACCGGCGCGTGGCTGAGGCTCCGCTCGGGCCTCAGCTCTTCCACCAGCATCTCGAACGGCACGTCCTGCGCGGAGAAGGCGTCGAGGATGGTCTTGCGGCCGCTCTCGAGCAGCTCGGTGAACGGCTTGTCGAGGGCGAGCTCGTTGCGCAGGACGAGGGTGTTGACGAAGAAGCCGAGGAGCTCTTCCGCGTCCTTGTGCGTGCGGCCGGCGACCGGCGTGCCGATCACGATGTCGGTGGTGCCGCTCCAGCGGCCGAGCAAGAGCGAGAACGCGGTCTGCAGGACCATGAACAGCGTCGCCTCGTGGTCCGCGGCGAGGCGGTTCAGGGCATCGAGCGTCGGCTTGCCGATGTGGGTGAACGCGCTGCGGCCGGCGAACTGCTGCTGGGCGGGGCGGGGGCGGTCGAGAGGGAGGCTGTGCACGCCGGGCGCGCCGGACAGCTGCTTTTTCCAGTACGCGACCTGCTCGCCGTCGTTCATCCGGGTGCGCTGCCAGGCGGCGTAGTCGGCGTATTGGATGGGCAGCGGGGCGAGCTCTTTGCCGCCGTAAAGGGCGACGAGCTCTTTCACCAGCAGGCCGATCGACCAGCCATCCGAGGCGATGTGATGCATCGTCACCAGCAGGACGTGGTCGGTCTGGCTGATGGTGAGCAGCTTCGCGCGCAGCATCAGGTCCTTCGTCAAATCGAAGGGCCGGGTCGCCTCGTTGCGCGCTTCGCTTTCGATGGCGGCCGCGTCGATGGCGGCGCGCTCGATGAGAAGCGGCGTCGCCTCGTGCACCACCTGCACGCCGGCGCCTTCGCGGAGGTGATACGTGCTGCGCACGACCTCGTGGCGGCGGACGATCTCGTCGAACGCGTGCTGCAGCTTGTCGACCTGCAGCTGGCCGGTGAGGCGCAATGCGAAGGGGATGTTGTATTGCGCGCTGCCCCCTTCCAGCTGGTCGATGAACCAGAGGCGCTGCTGCGCGAAGGAGAGGGCCAGCGGCTCCGCGCGCGGGACGCGCGGGATCGATGCGTAGCCGGCGGCGGGCTGCCCGTCCAGCCAGGCGGCCAGCGCCTCGACCGTGTTGTGCTCGAAGATGTTGCGGACCGTGACCTTCTTGCCGGTGCGCTGGCTGATGGCCGAGGCGGCGCGGGTGGCCAGCAGCGAGTGGCCGCCCAGCTCGAAAAAGTCGGCGGTGACGCTGACCTGCTCCAGCTTGAGGAGCTCGCCCCAGATGCTCGCCAGCTCGCGCTCCGTGGCCGTGCGCGGCGCGACCTGCTCGATGGACGCGGTCACGTCCGGCTCGGGCAGCGCCTTGCGGTTCACCTTGCCGTTGGCGGTGAGCGGCAGCTCCGGCAGCACGGTGAACGCGCTGGGGATCATGAACTCGGGGAGGATCGCTTTGAGCTCGCGCTTCACGCGGCCCAGGCCTTCGATCTCGCAGCGGTCTTTCTCGAAGACGAGGTAGGCGAAGAGGCGCGTCTCGCCATGCACGTTGCGGGTGACCACGGCCGCGCTGCTGATGCCTTCCAGCGCGTTGAGCTGCGCCTCGATCTCGCCCGGCTCGATGCGGTAGCCGCGGATCTTGGTCTGGTGATCGATCCGGCCGAGGTATTCGACGTTGCCGCAGGGGAGCACCCGTCCCAGGTCGCCGGTGCGGTAGCCGCGGCCGGCGGGCGTGTCGATGAACTGGCGCTTGGACAGCTCTTCCAGGCCTTCGTAGCCGTGGGCGACGCAGCGGCCGGTGACGACGATTTGGCCGACCACGCCGTCCGGCACCGGATTGTTCCGGCTGTCCACGATGGTCACCGCGACGTTGTCGATCGGCTTGCCGAGCGGCACCGAGGCGGTGTGCTCGTGCCCGCGCACGCTGGTGAAGAGGACGTCGGAGAGGACCTCGGTCGAGCCGTAGAGGTTGAAGATTCCGGTGTTTGGCAGGGCCGCGTCGACGCGGCGGGCGATGTCGACGGAGAGCGCCTCGCCGGAGACGAACCAGTAGCGCAGCGTATCCAGCGGCTCGCCGTGATCGAGCAGGGCGCGCATCAGCGACGGCGCGGTGACCATGCGCGTCACGCCTTGCTCGCGCAACGCGGGGACGAAGCGGCTGGGATCCTTGACCACGTCGCGGTCGAAGAGGACGAGCGGCACGCCGGCGCAGAGCGGCGTGAAGAGCTCCCAGATGCCGCGGATGAACGCCATGGAAGTGATGTGCGAGGCGCGCTCGCCGGCGGCGAAGGGGAACTGGCCCAGCATCCAGTCGGCCCGGTTCACGGTGGCGCCGTGCGTGCCGAGGACGCCTTTCGGATTTCCGGTGGAGCCGGAGGTGTAGATGATGTGCGCCGGACTGTCCGCCGTCAGCTTCGAGTCCAGGTGCTCCGTGCTCTGTTTGGCGCAGGCGGCGAGCAGCTTCGGATCATCCAGGAGGATGGAGGGGATGCCGTCCACGCTCCAGTTGCTGGCCGAGTCGGTGAGCAGGACCTTGGAGCGGGCGTTCGTCGCCATGTACTCCAGCCGCTTTTGGGGCAGTTCCTGGGAGAGCGGCACGTAGACCGCGCCCGCCTTGAGGATGGCCAGCACGGCCAGGATCCGCGTCTCGTTGCGCTCGCTGTAGATGGCCACGCGATCGCCTTCGTTCACGCCGATGCCGCGCAGATGGCGCGCCAGCCGGTTCGCTTCCGCGTGCAGCTGGCGGTACGTGATGGTGCGGTTCGGCCCGATCACGGCGACGGCGTCGGAGGCGTGCAGCTCGATGCGGCGATGGATCAGCTCCGCCTGCATCGGCACGGCCTGCGCTTCGCGCCACGTCTGGCCCCAGCCGTGCTGCAGCACCGGCAGTTCCGGGTTGCGGGTGAGCTTCTCCACCAGCGCGCCGAGCTCGCCCGCCATCAGCTCGATCGAGTCGCGGCGGAAGAGGTGGCTGTTGTAGGCCCAGACGCAGCTGATGCCGCCGTCCGTCTCCTTGAGGTACAGGGTGATGTCGTACTTCGAGTCGAAGCTCTGCTCCTGCTGCAGCGGATCGACTTGCAGACCGGGCAGGGTGAGCGCCTCCCCGCTGCCGGTGTTGTTCATGTTGATGAGCAGCTGGAACAGCGGCGCGTGGACGAGGCTGCGCTCGGGGTTGAGCGTCTCCACGATGGCCTCGAACGGAACCTCGCCGTGCTGGTGCGCGCCGAGGTGGGTCTCGCGGGCCTGTTCGATGAGGGCGTGAAAGTCCATGTCCTCGCCGATGCGCGTGCGCAGGACGAGGGTGTTGAGGAAGAGGCCGACCAGGTTCTCCGCGTCGCGGTGATTGCGGCCCGCCACGGGCGTCCCCATCACGATGTCTTTCTCGTTGCTCCAGCGGCCCACGAGCAGCGCGAACGCGGCCTGCAGGACCATGAAGAGGCTGGTGTTGTGCGCGCGAGCCAGCTGCTGGAGGCGCTCGACGGCGTGGCCGCGCAGCAGGTGGCCCACGCGCGCCCCTTCGAAGCGCTGGCGGGCGGAGCGGGGGAAGTCGAGCGGCAGGCTGTGCACCGGCGGCGCATCGCCCAGCTGCTCCTTCCAGTAGGCGAGCTGCGCTTCCCCCTCGAACGTGGCGCGCTGCCACGCCGCAAAGTCGGCGTACTGGATGGGCAGCGGGGGGAGCGCCTCGCCGCGATAGAGGGCGACGAACTCGCGCACCACGATGCCGAGGGACCAGGCGTCGGAGGCGATGTGATGCATGGTGAAGAGGAGCACGTGCTCGTGCTGCGCGACGTGGATCAGGGTCACGCGCAGCATCGGATCGCGGTCCAGGCGGAAGACTTTCTTCGCCTCCGCCCGGGCGAGCTCCTGCAGCTCTTCTTCGGTGGCGGCCAGCTCGGTGACGACCAGCGGCGCGGCGGGCAGGATCACCTGCGCGTCGTCGCGGTAGACGGTGCGCAGCACCTCGTGGCGTTCGATCAGCTGGTCGAGCGCGTGCTGCAGAGCATGGCGATCGAGCGCGCCGCGCAGGCGGAGGCCCAGCGGCATGTTGTACTGCGCGCTGTCCGGCTCCATCTGGTCGATGAACCAGAGGCGCTGCTGGCCGAAGGAGAGCGGCAGCTTGCCGCCGCGCGAGGCGCGGGGGATGGCCACGTGGCCGGTCTCGCGCTGCGCGTCGAGGAAGGCAGCCAGCGCGCGCACGGTGTTGTGCTCGAAGAGCGTGCGCACCGGCATCGACTTGCCGAAGAGCTGGCTCACCGCGCTGACCACGCGCGTGGCGAGCAGGGAGTGCCCGCCCAGCTCGAAGAAGTTCGCGGTGACGCTGAGCGGCCCCTCGACCTTGAGGATGTCGCTCCAGATTGCGGCGAGCCGCTGTTCGGACTCGGTGGTCGGCGCGATGTACCGCGCCGCGGCGGCGCGGTCGACGGCCGGCAGGCGCTTGCGGTCGATCTTGCCGTTCGCGTTGAGGGGAAACGCTTCGAGCGCGCACCAGGCGGAGGGGACCATGTACTCGGGCAGCGCCTTCTTCACGCGCTGTTTGACCTCTTCGAGGGAGGCGTCCCCCACGATGTAGGCGACGAGCTGCTTGTTCTCCCCTTCTCCGCTGGCCACGATCAGCGCGTCCTGCACGCTGCCGCCCGCTTTGATGGCGGTCTCGATCTCGCCCAGCTCGATGCGGAAGCCGCGGATCTTGATCTGGTCGTCGAAGCGGCCGAGGAACTCGAGGTCGCCGCCGGGGAGGCGGCGGACCAGATCGCCGCTCTTGTAGACGCGCTCCCCGCGGAAGTCGACGAACTTTTTCGCGGTCAGCTCCGGCTGGTTGACGTAGCCCTTGGCCACGCCGGCGCCGCCGATGTGCAGCTCGCCCGGCACGCCGATGGGCGCCAGCTGCATCGCCTCGTTGAGCACGTACAGTTGCGTGTTCTGCATCGGCTTGCCGATGGGCAGGCGGTCGACGCCCCGGTTCGCCGTGACGTCGAACAGGGCGCAGCCGACCACGGTCTCGGTGGGGCCGTAGTGGTTGAAGATCTGTGCGTGCGGAAACCTGGCCTGCAGATCCCGCGCGAGTGAGGCTGGGAACTGTTCGCCTCCGATCACGAAAGTTGCCGGTTGCTGGTTGTTGGTTGTTAGCAGGGCAAGCAAACCCGTTACGTGCATGGGGGTCATGCGCACGAGGTACGGGCGATCGATCTCTTGCGCCAGCTCGGTCAGCTCGTTGCCTGGCGTGGTCAACGTGACGCAGCCGCCGCGCATTAACGGGAGATAGAGGCTCGGCACGGTGATGTCGAAGCCGTGCGAGGTCACCACGAAGGAGCCGTCCAGATGGTCGGCGTAGTAGCGCCGGGAGGCGAAGGCGAGGTAGTCGATCAGGCCGGAGTGGAGGATCTCCACCCCCTTCGGCACGCCGGTGGAGCCGGAGGTGTAGATCACGTACGCGCTGTCCGCGAGCGCGACGTTCACATCCGGGTTGGTGGCCTGGTAGTCGTCGAGCCACTCGGCGTCGTCGATGGTGACCACGTCGAGGCCGGCCACCGGCAGCTTGTCGACCAGCTTCGATTGCGTCAGCACCACTTCGATCCCGCCGTTGGCGATCACATGGCGGAGGCGGTCGGCGGTGTTGCTCGGCTCGAACGGCACATACGCCGCGCCGGCCTTGAGGATGGCCAGCATCCCGATCAGCACTTCCGGCGAGCGCTCGGCATAGAGGCCCACGCGCGCCGTCTGCCCGAGCCCCTGCTCGAGGAGGTAATGCGCCAGGCGGTTCGCTTTCGCGTTCAGCTCTGCGAACGTGAGCGTGGTCGCGGCGAAGCGGATGGCGGGCGCGTGGGGCGTGCGCTCTGCCTGCGCCTCGAACGCCTGGTGGACGCAGACGTCGCGGCCCACCGCAGATTCTTCGCCGCGGGAAAGGGCGAGCATCGCTTGTTCCGCGGCCGGGTCGAGCAACGGCAGCGCGTGCACGGGCGTGTCGGGGCGGGCCACGATGCCTTCCAGCAGCACGCGGAAGGCGTTGGCCATCCGCTCCACGGTCGCGGCCTCGAAGAGGTCTTCCTTGAACGACCAGGAGAGATGCAGCGCGTCCGGCGACTCGCTGGCGGTGAGGTCGAGATCGAAGCGGATCCGCTCCACGCCGCTGGAAAGCGGCTCGATGACCAGGCCCGGCAGCTCGAAGGCGGAGCCGCCGCCGCTCGCCGCCTGGTGGTTCTGCAGCACGAACTTGATCTGGGCCAGCGGGTTGTAGGAGAGGGCCCGCTCCGGGCGCAGCTCGTCCACCAGCATCTCGAAGGGGATCTGCTGGTTGGCGTACGTCTCCAGCGTGTCTTTCCTGGCCCGGCCCAGCACCTCCCGGAAGCTGTCCCCGCGCGAGGAGAAGTCGTTGCGGAAGACCAGGGTATTGATGAAGAAGCCGATGAGCGGCTCGACGCCGGCCACGGTGCGGCCGGCGCTGGGCACGGCCATGACCACGTCATTCGCGCCGCTCCAGCGCGCCAGCAGCAGCGCGTAGGCCGACTGCAGGACCATGAAGAGCGTGGCGCCCTGCTCGCGGGCCAGCCCCTGCAACGCGTCGACCAGCGAGCGCTCGATGCGCTGCTGGTGCCGTCCGGCAATGAAGCTCTGCCGCGCGCCGCGCGGCTTGTCCAGGGGGAGGCTGTGCAGCTGGGGGATGCCGTCCAGCCGGTTCTTCCAATAGTCCAGCTGCTTGCCCAGGCCGTCGCCCTGCAGCCGTTCCCGTTGCCAGTGCGCGTAGTCGGCGTACTGGAGCGGCAGCGGCGGCAGCGGGTTCTCCCCTCCCTGGCTGTACGAGCCGTAGAGGGTGACGAATTCCTTGACCAGGACGCCCATCGACCAGCCGTCGGAGGCGATGTGATGCATGGTGAAGAGGAGGACGTGCTCTTCCTCCCCCAGCTCGAGCAGCACCACCCGCAGCATCAGGTCCTCGGCCAGATCGAACGTCGCGCTCGCCTCTTCGCGGGCCAGCTGCTGAACCTGCTCTTCTTTGCCCCTCAGCTCGACGACGCGAATGGGCACGCCGCGGAAGGGCCGCACGACCTGCATCGCCGCGTCCGCTTCCGCCCGGTAGGTCGTGCGCAGCACTTCATGCCGCTCCACGATGGTGTCGAGCGAGCGCTGCAATGCGTCGCGATCCAGCTTCCCCTTCAGCCGCAGCGCCGAGGGAATGTTGTACTGCGCGCTGCCGCCTTCCAGCTGATCGACGAACCACAGCCGCTGCTGGGGAAATGAGGTGATGCTCGCCTCGCTGCGGGCGACCGGAACGAGCCCGGCCGTGTCATCGCCCGCCTGCTGCGAGCTCTTCCGCACCAGGAACTCGAGAAGCTCTTCCTTGTGACGCTTGAGAAGGCGGTCGATCTCCGCGTCCACGGCGCCTTTGGGCGCCTTGACGCGCAGGGCGCCGTCGACGGCGCTGACGGCGATCCTTCTCTCTTTGAGCAACTCGAGCAATGCGAGCATGCAGTCCCTTCAGCAGAGCTCGCTTGAGCCCTTCAATAGTTATTCGGCGTTTAAAGACCGGGAGCCGCCGATAACGTGACAGGAGTGCTCGTTGTTCCTGAGGTGTGGAAATTGAGCGGAGGGGGAAGGAGGGAGGGCGGGCAGGCATCCATGCTCGCGGTTCGGCTTGCCGGGCGCGACCGGCCGGCAGCTCTTCTGTTCTTCACTCGGCGAAACGAGGCGCGTGAGCTTCAGCGAAGCTGAGCAGCGCCTCTGGGCCATACTGGGGACATGACGATCAAGAGATTGGACCACGTCAGCGTCGTGGTCGACGACCTTGCAGCCGCCATCGCTTTTTTCACCGCCCTCGGCATGACGCTGGAAGGCGAGGCGGCGATCGAGGGCCCATGGGTGGACCGCGTCAACGGGCTCGACAGTGTTCAAGTCGACATCGTGATGATGCGGACTCCGGATGGGCACGGGCGGCTCGAACTGACGAAGTTTCGCAATCCGAAACTGGTCGGGATCGAGCCGGCGATCGCACCGCCGAACACGCCGGGCCTCCGGAGCGTCATGTTCACAGTGGAAAGCGTCGACGACACTGTGACTCGCCTGCGCGCCAACGGCGCCGAACTCGTCGGCGAGGTGGCCCAGTACGAGGACAAGTACAGACTCTGCTACATGCGAGGCCCCGCGGGCATCATCGTCGCGCTGGCCGAGGAACTCTTCTGAAGCGTTCGCCGCCCTCGGAGAACCGGCGGCGTCCCAGACGCTCCTTCGAGGCAAAGCTCTCGGAACAGAGCGGCGAGGGCGGCATCGGCGTGCTAGGCGCCGGCCGCGCCGGCTGACCGCGGCCGGCGCGAGAGCACCCCGGCCGCGATCAGCGCGACGAGCAATGCCACCGGCAGCGGTTCGACCAGTGTGACCGCCGCATTGAACGCCGGATTCTTGTACCTCTCGGCGAACTTCGCCATCTCCTCCCTGCGCTTCGCAATCGCCGCCTCGTTCTCACCGGAGGCGCGGGCCTTCTTGATGACGTGCGCGCCGTACTTGTCCATGAAATCCGGCATGAACTTGAAATACATCACTTCCCAGGTGGCCACGTAGCACATCGACGACACCAGGCCAATGAGCGCACCGACCGCGAAGGCCCGGCCGAAACGCACCGTGCCGCCCGCGACATTGTCCCGATACGAGCGCACGCCGAAGTAGATCAGCAGGAAGGCGAGCACCATCGTCGTGTAGCCGACGATCAAGCCGCTGATCTCGAACCCGATGGCATCGTGGAATGGAATCGTGAGCAGCATCATCACCGAGATGACGACACCCGATAGCAGCCCGAAGGTCAGAACGGTCTTCTTCATCGATCAAGTCTCCTGAACGTGAATGATGGCGGTGAACGGGGGCCAGTCTGCCACTGTCGCGGCTTGTTCCGCGTCACCCGAACGGATGATTCTGCGTGAAACGGCGGAAAATCATCCATTCAGGTGATCAGCCCCTGGGGCCTTCGCCGCTGCACAGCCTGCGTCCGCCGCCTCGCCCCGAGCTTGTCGAACAACCACCCGGCGGGTCTTCACCGCGTTCTCGCTCACGAAGAACCGTTCGCCGATTTCACGGGTGCTGAGCCCCGCCGCCACCGTCTCGAGACTCTCAAGCTCCCGCGGGGGATCCCCCGTTGCGCAACGCGTTTCGTTTCGCTGAAAGGCCCCCAACCGCACCAATACCGGCACTTTCCGAA
>DASYMJ010000058.1:0-3676 GCA_036009105.1 Thermoanaerobaculia bacterium
GATAAAAATCTTTATCCTGACGGCGTTGCGACAGCGATGACATCCCGGCTTTCCTGTGTGCCGATATCTTCGCACGAAGCCGCGCTTCGATGCTATTCTCCGCCGCCGTGAAAAACAGCCAGTTCCGCGGCGTCGTCGACGAGCAGTGGGAGAGGTCCATCCTCCCCACCATCGAGCAGTACATCCGCATCCCCAACCAGTCCCCTCTCTTCGACCCCGACTGGCAGAAGAACGGCCATATGCACCAGGCCGTGGCCCTGGCCCGCAACTGGGTGGAACAGCAGGGCGTCCGCGGGCTGACCATCGAAGTCAAAGAGCTGGATGGCCGCACGCCGCTGATCTACATGGAGATCGAGGGCGACGCCTCGGCCACCGTGCTGATGTACGGCCATCTCGACAAGCAGCCGGCCATGATCGGCTGGGAAGAAGGCCTCGGGCCGTGGACGCCGGTGCGGCGCGGCGACAAGCTGTTCGGCCGCGGCGGCGCCGACGACGGCTACGCCATCTTCGCCACCATCGCCGCCATCAAGGCCCTGCAGACGGAAAACGTCGCCCACTCCCGCATCGTGGTCATCATCGAATGCTGCGAGGAGAGCGGCTCGATCGACCTCCCGGCCTACATCGACCTCCTGGCCGACCGCATCGGCACGCCGCGCCTGGTGATCTGCCTGGACAGCGGCTGCGGCAACTATGAGCAGATGTGGATGACCACCTCGCTGCGCGGCTCCATCGTCGGCAACCTCACGGTCGAGGTGCTCACCGAAGGCGTGCACTCCGGCGACGCGAGCGGCATCGTGCCCTCCAGCTTCCGCATCATCCGCCAGCTGCTCGACCGGCTGGAAGATGCGAAGACCGGCGCCATCCTGCCCGAGTGGCTGCACGTGGAGATCCCGCCCAAGCGGCTGGAAGAGGCCCGTTCCACGGCCAAGGTGCTCGACGACGAGATCTACAGCAAGTTCCCCTTCGCGGAGGGCGTGCAGCCGGTCTCGAAGGAGCCGCTCGAGCTGCTCCTGAACCGCAACTGGCGCCCCGCCCTCGCCTACACCGGCCAGGCCGGCTTCCCCGACCTGGTGCAGGGGGGCAACGTCCTCCGCCCGAAGACCTCCATCAAGCTCTCCCTCCGCGTGCCGCCCACCCTCGACGCCACCAACCTCGACAAGCGCCTCAAGGAGCTGCTGGAGAGCGATCCGCCCTACGGCGCCCGGGTGACCTTCGAGCCGGAGAAGGGCGGCGGCGGATGGGAAGCGCCGCCCATCGCGCAGTGGCTGGAGGAGTCGGTCCAGCGCGCCTCGCAGGCCTACTTTGGCAAAGGGGCGATGGCGTTCGGCGAGGGCGGCTCGATCCCGTTCATGGGGATGCTCGGCGCCCGCTACCCCGAGGCGCAGTTCCTCATCACCGGCATCCTCGGGCCGCACAGCAACGCCCATGGCCCGAACGAGTTCCTGCACGTGCCGACCGCCAAGAACCTGACCGCCGCGGTGGCGCAGGTGTTGGCCGACGAGAGAACGTCCGCCTAAAGAAAAGTGGGGCCGGCTCTCCAGCCGGCCAGATATAGACGGATGGCTGGGCCGGCTGGAGAGCCGGCCCTACATTTTTAGGCGTGTCCCCCGGCGTACTTTTTCTCCCCGGCCGTGATGCGCACGGGCAGCTTGTTCTGCGCCGGCGGCAGAGGGCAGGTGGCGAAGGACGTGAAGGCGCAAGGCGGGTTGTAGGCCTTGTTGAAGTCGACCACCACCTTGCCGTCCGGCCCCGGCGGTGAGGCGTAGAGGTAGCGCGCGGCGCCGTACGTCTCCTTCCCGGCCGTCTCGTCGCGGAAGATGATGAAAAGGTCGCTCTCCCCCTGCTCCAGGATCGGCTCCACGCCGTACTCCTTGCCGTCGATGGTGAAGACGAGGCGGCCGGGCGAGGTCTCGTTGCTGGTCATCCCCAGCACGTTCGTGATGGGGATGGCGCGCGGCGGGTTGTACGGCACCCACTTCGCCTCCACGCGGTACTTGGGATCGTACGGGAAGTAGTCCAGGCCGGCGAATTTCGTGCGCGCGTCGCTGGCCAGGTCGCGGACGCGGAAGCCGTAGCGGTCGTTGCGCTTGATGGCGTAGAAGCGGATGGTGCCGAGGGCGACGATGGTGGGGCCTTTCGGATCGGCGTCGTCGCGCAGCTGCACCGGTGCGTCGACGCGCTTGCCCTCGATGGTGAGGGAGGGGGAAGGAGCCAGCGTCACCTTGCCGTGATCGAGCGTGGCCTGGATGGTGGCCGCCGGCCTGGAGGGCAGCGTCACCTCGTTCGGCCCTTCCTTCAGCCAGTCGAGGCCGACGAGGGTGAGCCAGCCGTTCTCCTTGGTGAGGTTGGCCAGCCGCTTCGCGCGCCATTGGGTGAACTCGGCAGGCGGCGGAGCGGCGGCTTCGTGGCGGCAGGCGAGGAATGCGACGGAAAACAGCAGAGGGATGAGAAGGCGCTTCATGGCTGGCTCCGGAGTACCATCATCTGCGACCCGAAATCTCCCCGAGCCGTGAAACATTCTGCGAACGGCTAGTTTCCTATCCGCCGGAAGGAGTGTCGAAGAGAGGTGGCCAAAGTGGCGCCGTTCCCGGTAGCGCACTCCGCGCAGGAGGCGGCGGCGGAAGTCGCCGCTGCTCCCTGGAGTGAGGAACAGCGGCTGCTCTCGGCCGTGCGCGGCGGCGACCGGGCCGCCGCGGAGGAGCTGGTCGAGAGGACGTACTCCGCGGTCTACGCCTCGCTCTTCCGGTTGTGCGGCGACGGCGATCTGGCCTCGGACCTGACGCAGGAGACTTATCAGAAAGCATGGGCAGCGTTGCACGGCTTCGACGGGCGCTCGCAACTCTTCACCTGGCTTTACCGTATCGCCTACACGACGTTTCTGAACCACATCCGGCGGCCGCGGCGGATCACCTCGCTGGACGAGCCGGACGCGCCGGAGATGCCGGACGCCAGCCCCTCGGTCGCTGACGTCCTGCAGGATCGCGAAGAAGGCGAGCGGTTGCGCGCGGCGGTCCTCCGGCTCCCCGAGGACCTTCGCTTCACGGTGACGGCGCACTTCTGGGGAGGGCTGGCGGTGAAGGAGATTGCCGGGATCGAGGGCATCACCACGGTGGCCATCCGCAAACGGTTGCATCGCGCCTTCTCGATCCTGGAGTCGTTGCTCGAAGAGGAAGTCGTTCCATCATGAACTCGCACAAGAAAGCCGATCTGCAGAGGAGGTTGTCCGCGACGCCGGATGCGAAGCCGCCGGCCGACCTGGCGGATCGCATCAAGCGGGACATCCCGCGCCACTTCACCATGAACCATCAGACCGAGCGCCAGCAGCTCTCCCGCTCGGTGTCCTTCAACATGCGCGTGGCGGCCGGCGTGCTGCTGGTCATCTCCGCGGCGTACATCTCCATGCAGCTGTTCTCGGTGCGGGAGAGCGTCTCCATGCCGAATGCGGCCCCCAGGGGGCGCATCGTCATGGCCGAGCGGGTGGTGGCCGACCAGAAGAAGGAAGCCGCCGCCATTGCACCGCAGCCGCAGGCGCAAGCGCAGGTGGCGCAGACGCGCTCCACCTATGATTCCTTCGCGCCGGAGGGGAAACCCGTCCCCGCCGCCCCCCGCCCCATGCTCTATGCCGATGCTCGCCGCGAGCGGAAGGAAAAGGATACCGACGTGGCGGGCGGCCTCG
>DASYMJ010000059.1:0-12684 GCA_036009105.1 Thermoanaerobaculia bacterium
CCGCGTCGTCCCCACCATCCAGAACAACGACAGCAACGGCTTCAACGCCACCCTCGGCGCGGCCCTGATGGCCACGCCGGAGATGCGCGAGAAGCACGCCAGCGCCATCGCCACCCTCGTCCGCAACAATGCGTGGGACGGAATCGACGTCGATTACGAGCGCGTGCCGACCGCGTCGCGCGCGAACTTCACCGCCTTCGTCCAGCTGCTGGCCGGCAAGCTCCACACCTCCGGCAAGACGCTCTCCATCACCGTCTACGCCAAGGCGAGCGACTCGGAGAACTGGAACGGCCCCGGCTCGCAGGACTGGGCCGCCATCGGCGCCGCCGCCGACTCGGTCAAGATCATGGCTTACGACTATCACTGGGACGGCAGCGCGGCCGGCCCCATCACCCCGCTCACCTGGCTCGATCAGGTCACCACGTACGCGAAGAGCGTGATCCCCGCCGCGAAGGTGATGATCGCCCTCCCCTGGTACGGCTACGACTGGCTCGGCACCGACGCGACGGACGTCAGCTACAGCGGCGCGAAGACGCTGGCCACGACCGCCGGCGTGCAGATCAATCACGACGCGAACGGCGAGGCGACCTTCGTCTACAACCGCCGCACGGTGTACTTCATCGACGCCGCCGCCTATCAGGCGAAGCTCAACCTGCTGAAGACCAAGCACGGCACGATCGGCGGCGTGGCCCACTGGGCGGCGGGGCAGGAAGATCCGGCCGTCTGGACCATCCTCAAGAGCGGCTCCTCCTCCAATCCGGCGACGCCGATCCCGCAGGCGCCGGCGCCCGCGGCCGACTACTCCGTGGCCGGACCAAACGCGCTGACCCTGCAACTCGGAACGTCGGCGGCGGCCAGCTACACCCTGACCGCGATCAACGGCTTCAGCGGCTCGGCCACGGTGCGCCTGCAGCCGGTCACGCCGTTCGGCGGTACCCTGAGCGCGAGCGCGGGCACGGTGACCTCCGGCGGCTCGGTGATGCTGCGCGTCGATGCTCCCCGAACCATGGCGGCCGGCATCTACCAGGTGCGCGTGCAGTTCGTGAGCGGCACGACGATTCGCGAGCAGCTGGTGACCCTCAACGTGCAGTCCACCGGCGTGCGCGGGCGTCCGACGCGCTGATATTCTGCCGTTGAATGCGCACCCTCGCCGCGCTCCTGATCCTCACCTCGGTCTCCTGCGCTTCGGTTCAGCGCGGGGGACCGGAGGCGACGGTGGCGGAGTTCCTCGCCGCCTTCAACGCGCTGGAGCTCGAGCACGTCGGCAGCCTGCTCACCGATGACGCGACGGCATTCCTCCCCATGCCCGAGGCCCGCGCGAAGATCACCGGCAGGGCGGCCATCCTCGCCGCGCTGACGCCGCTGTTCGACCGCCAGCGCGCCGTCGGCCCGCTCCACCTGGCCGCGAAGGGGCTGACCCTCCAGCCGCTGGGTCCCGATGCCGCGGTCGCCACGTTCGACGTCGGCACGGCGGAGGTCAGCTCGCGCCGCACGCTGGTCCTGGTGCGCCGCGGCGGCGGGTGGCGCATCGCGCACCTGCACGCCTCGAATCTGCGCTAGAGCTTCATCGCCACGAGCACCGGGAAGACGACCCGCACCGGCTTCCCATCCACCTGACTCGGCGTGAAACGCCACTGCGCCACCGCCTCGGCCACGGCGTCGCCGAGGGTTCTGCTCGGCGCCCTCACGATACGCGTCTTCACGACATTGCCTGCCTGGTCGACTTCGACCTCCACCTCCACCTCGCCCTGAACGCCGGCCCGCCGGTCGGCGTCCGGGTAGGGGGGATCGACGCGCGACACAACCTCCGGCGCGTTGGCCAGCGCCCTGGAGCCGACGACACGGACGGTGGGCGTCGTCGGCGACTGCAGGGTGGCACAGCCGGCCAGCAGGAGGAGCGCCGGGACCAGCGATCTGGATTGCATCCGGAAAGAATACTTACAATGCTCCGCATGATTCAACGCGCACTTCTCATCGCGGTGGCGATCGCAGCCCGTTGCTGACGGATCGGCGCACGATCACCGTGCACGACGTGACGAACGTGAAGAGCGTCGATCCGCGCCTGTTCCAGACGCCGAAGGACTACCGGGAGCAGCCGCCGGTCTTCGCCGCGCCGGGCGTGCTCAGTAGATGATCACCTGATCGCCCACCTGCGAGATCTGGTAGAGGTGCTCGATGTCCGCGTCGCCGACGCGCACGCAGCCGTGCGAGACGGACTGGCCGAGCTTGTCGGTTTCCTGCGTGCCGTGGATGGCGTAGCCGTCGCCGAGGTTGAGACGGTAGTGGCCCAGGACCTTGTCGAACTGGCGCTGCGGCGTGCCGACCGGCGGGATCACGATCGTGTCGCCGGCAACGATCATCTGGCCCGGCGGCAGCTCGCGCTCGGAGCCCCCTTCATCGACCACCACCGTGTTTCCTCGCACCTTCATCGTCCGCGCGCTGCCGCCTCCGCCGCCCAGCCAGCTCCACACCCCCTCGTCCCGCTTCGTGGCGGGCTGGCCGGTGTCCGCATCGATGGAACTGCCGGGCCCGAGGCGCACCACCCGCATGCCGTTCTTGCGGGCCTGCTCGATGTAGTGCCAGTCGGGCGGCACCCACTTCGGATTCTCTTCCTTCGACTTGATGCGCAGCTTGCCGATCGGCGTGTCGAAGACGAGCGTCCGGCCGTCCACGGCGAGCGTGGTTCCCTTGCCGGTCGAGCAGAGCGCCTCGTACACCGTCTGCCCGTTCTCCCGCACGTACAGCTTGTTCTCGGCCGTCGAGACGATGATGCTCCGGCCGCTGTCCGGCGTGTCTTCGGTCTGCTTTTCCATCGACTCGATCTTCGATTTCATTGCGTCGAGCTGCGCGTGCCGCTGCGACGCCGCGCCGCGGAGCGCTTCCGCCTTGTTGCCGGTGCGCTCGGCGATGAGCTTGTCGATGACGGCGACGCGATCGAGGCGCCGGGCGTCGCGCATGTTGATCCACTCGCCCGCCGCGGCGAAGGAGGCCAGTCCGAGGCCGAGGACGAAAAGCGCCCATGATCCGAGCAATCCAACCCAGCGTGGCATGTGAGAGGTCTCCTAGAAGATGTAGACGCGCGTGTCTTTCGTCACGCGCGGCCAGATGGCCGCCAGGTCCGCTTCCGACACCAGGAACGAACCGGGCTTCGGCCCCTTGAGCGGGCTGTCGGGAGATGGCGGCGAGTGGATGACGTAGTTGTCGGGAAGAAAGATCACGTACTTGCCGAGGCCGTTCGCGACCGTGGGGCGGTCGGCGGGGATGGGCTCGCCGTTCATCGCGTACAGCCATTCCGGGAGGCGCCAGGCGTAGCCGACTTCCTTGCCGATCACGCTGAAGCCGCCCTTGAGGGGGACGAAGGTCCACGTGCGGCCGTCCTTCGCGCTGATGGTTTTCGCTTCGCCGGCCTGCACGTCCGCCTCGCGCACGACATCCTTGCCGAGGCGCAGCTGCAGCTTCCGGCGCTTGGTGTCGATGGAGATGTAGAACTGCGCGCTCTTGATGGCCTCCAGGTAGTCCATCCGGCCGTCGAGCTCGCGCTCGAGCTGCCCCTGGCTGACCTCCATGTCCGCCAGCTCGGCGCGGATCCGGTTCACGTCGGCCGGCGAGCTCGCTGTTGGCCTGAAGAGGAGGGCCGTCTGCTGGTCGATGCTCTTGCGCTGATGGCTGGCGTAGGCGAAGAGCGCCGCGGCCAGGATCAGCAGCGCCAGATTGAGCCAGAGGGGCGGGCGGGGGAACTTACGGCGGTCACTGCCGGGACGCTCGTCCCGTCGTCGGTCGGACATGTTACGGATGAGTTAGGCGAGCGGCGTGCCAACGTGACGAATGTGGGGCCGGCTCTCCAGCCGGCCCAAATCGCGGCATACCGGATCGGCCGCCATTGGGCCGGCTGAGAGCCGGCCCCACATTTCCCTACGTCACGAACCGCGGCTTCTTCACCAGCCAGGCCAGCGCCATCACCACCAGCGCCACGCCGAACGTGCAGACGATCGTGGCGCCGGTCGGCAGGTCGAGCTTGAACGAGGCGAGGATGCCGAGGGCGCTGACCACGGCCCCCATCGTCCAGCCGATGGCCAGGCGCTTGCCGATCGACTGGGCGAACAGCATCGCCGCCACCGACGGCACGATCAGGTAGGAGAAGACGAGCAGCACGCCGGCGATGGCCACCGACGACGTCACCACGAAGCCGAACGAGGTGTAGAACAGGAAGTCCCACAGCTTCACGTTCGGGATCTGCTGGCCCATGGAGATGGCCAGGAACTTCTTGCGGAACACGTAGTGGAAGATGCCGACCAGCGCATAGAGGATGGCCGTCTTGATGATGGTCCCCTCGGACACGGTCAGGATGTTGCCGACCAGCATGTCCTTGAGGTGCTCCGTCCCTTCCGGCGCCTTGCTCATGGCCAGGATCGCGGCCGCGGCGGAGACGGCGTAGACGATGCCGATGATCGCCTCCTGCGGGATGCGCGTCTCCCGATGCACGCGGGTCAGGGCGAAGATCGCCGCGCCGAGGATGGTGAAGCCGAGGGACCAGAAGTAGGTCATCGGGCTATGCAGATCGTGGCCGGCCAGATAGGCGGTCGTCGTCCCCAAGGCGGCGATCTGGGCGAGCGAGAGGTCGACGAAGATGACCCCCCGCTCCACCACGTGCACGCCGAGGTAGGCATGAATGCCGGTCAGGATCAGGCCGGCCAGAAACGGCAGGTACAGGAATGCGAGCAGGTCCATTTACTTGAGCGCTCCCACGAGCTGGGCGATGTTGTAGTCGAACAGCTTGAAGTAGTCGTCCGTGCCGGCCTTGGCGCCGCCGACGGAGGGATAGAGGATGACCAGCTTGGCGCCGGTGCGGTCGGCGATCGACTGCGGGGTCTTCGAGTCGAAGTACGGCTCCATGACGATGGCCTTCACTTTCTGGGCCTTCATCAGGTTCTGCAGCTCGAAGGTGTGGGAAGGCGAGGGCGGCACGCCCGGCTTCGGCTCCACGTAGCCGACCACGTTCAGGCCGTAGCGGCGCATGAAGTTCGGCCAGGAGTTGTGGTAGGTCACGATCTTCGCCCCGCGATAGGGCGCGAGCTGCGCGGTCCAGCGCTTGTTCGCCTCGTTGATGCGGAGCTTGAAGTCGTTCAGGCGGCCCTGGAAGTACGCCGCGTCGGCCGGGCGCAGCTCCTCGAGCTTCTTCTCGACCTGGATGGCGATGCGCACCCCGTTGGCCGGGTCGAGCCAGTAGTGCGGATTGCCGAGCGGGTGGACGTCGCCCATCGAGCGGTTCACCGCGCCGGTGGGGCGGTCGAGGATCTCCACGCCCTGGGACAGATCGAGGTAGCCCTTCGAGCCGGGGCGGATGTTGTTGTTGCGGCTCTGGTCGAGCAGAGGGGGCAGCCAGCCGATCTCCAGCTCCAGGCCGACCACTTCCAGCAGGTCGGCGTTGCGCAGCAGGAGGAGGAAGCTCGGCTTCGGCTCCACGAAGTGCGGGTCCTGGTAGCCGCGCGCGACCGACTGCACGTCGACCCGGTCGCCGCCCACTTCCTTCGTCAGCGCGGCGAGGTCGGCAATCGTGGTCACCACTTTCAGCGGCGCCGCGAAGGCGCCGGTTGCGAACAGCAGCGAGGCAAGTAAAACAATGCGTCTCATGGTTCTCCTAGAACGTGTGCGCGCCGTGCGCGCCGATGGCGAACTGCAGTTGGAAGAGGATTTCGTTGAACGTCTTGTCGACGAAACCGTAGCGCGTGCGGCGGAACTGGCCGCGCAGCTGGCTGAACTCCGAGGGCCAGAAGGTGATGGTGGCGGAGACTCCACGGTCCGTAGCGTTGTCGACGACCGTTGTCGCGCCGAAGGCTGGATTGGAGAGGAAGGGCATGGCATCGGAGGAGTCGATGCGCACGCCGGTGAACCAGCGCTGCCCGAGCTGGTAATCGAGCGAGCTGTAGAAGCCGAACATCCGGCTGGACTGATCGGTATCGCCCCAGTAAGCCTCGGTGCGCGCGATGAGCGACCGATAGAGGCCCTGCATCAGCGGCTTCCAGCGGTAGGTGAGGTCGATGCCGGCCACGTCGCGCCGCACGAGGTCGGGAAAGACCGGGTCCGGGGTCAGGTGGACCGTCTTCCCCGTCACCAGGCTCGCCCCCACTTCGACGTTGCTGTTCTCGGTGAGGTCGTGGAACGCCTTGAGGTGGCCGAGGTAAGTGAGGTCGCTGGTCTTGTCCCGGTTGAAGACGGTGTTGTTGCCGTCCATCACCTCGACCGTCCCTTCAATGAAGGTGTTGAAGCGGTTCGGGAAGATCTTGCTCACCGAGATGCCGCTGCCGTTGAGCCCTTCCGGGCCGAAGAAGTTGTGGATGACCAGCGGCTGGTCCACCCACGGCGCCTGGTGCGGGTGCCAGGTGTTGACCTTGCCGAACGCGCCCTTGAACTTGCCCACTTTCGCCGTGATGTCGTAGGGCAGGTTGACGAAGTTGGCGTAGCCCTCCTCCACCTCGAAGCCGTCCGGCGACCCGGAGAGGAAGAACTTCGCCTTGGCGTACGGATCGACGAAGGCCTCGAATGCCACTTCCGCCTCGTCCAGGGCCAGCGCGTTGCGGGGATCGCCTTCCGGACGGACCGTGCCCGGCAGGCCGCCGAGGAAGCGGCCGCCGCCCTCGAACGGGTTGTCGCGTCCGGCGTGGCCGAGGAAGTTGCCGATCACCGAGGTATCGGGGTTGAAGACTTTCGACGCCGCGGTGTTCGATGGATTGTTGACTGTCTGGACGTCCGTCAGCGCGCTGGCCGGCGGCTCGTTCGACGCCGCCTCGGCGGCCTGAGCGGTCGGCGCGGGAGCAGGCGTGGTGGGGACGACATCCACTTTGGTGAGATCGGTGTCCGCTTCGGGCTGCACGCCCTTGAGCGCATCGAGCTCCTGGCGGAGAGCCGTGGCCTGCCGCAGCAGCTCATCGAGCTTCTGCTCCAGCGCCTGGATTTTGGGATCGGGCGTGGTCTGCGCGAATGCAGGTGCGGTAATGCAAAGAATGATGAAGAAAAGCAGGATTTGACCGCGACGGGTCATGATCGCCTCCGATTCGATGGGGTTACGGCGAGCGGAAATGCGGTCTAAGCCTGAGGCGGGGCGCGGGAGGGGAGGCAGAGCAGCTCGCCGTGAACCGGCATGAGTACGGCAGGAGCAGCGAGCGCGTAAGCGACGCGGACCGGAGCGTTGAGGCGAGGGGCCTGGGGGGCCAGATTGCCGGAGGTGGTGGCGCAGGCAGGACAGGTGGCCTGCTGGGCGGCGACCGCGGCAGCAGAGCCGTCGCCGGGAATGAGGGAATGGTTATGGAGGGTGAGCTCGACCGTCAGGAGAGCGCAGAGAAACAGGAGCGCGAGCCGCGGGCGAGACATTCCGCGCATTGTAAGCCATGGCCCGGCGTCCAAATTCCGGGCTGGAATTTCGCATATGGATGAGCGCATTCAGTCGACGCGACAGGAGATTGACCAGATGGCAGATTCGACCTCAGTGCAGCAGATTACCGACTCCACCTTCGAGCAGACGGTCAACGGCGGCAAGCCGGTGTTCGTCGACTTCTGGGCGCCGTGGTGCGGCCCCTGCCGGATCATCGGCCCGATCGTCGAAGAGCTGGCGCCGGCCTATCAGGGCAAGGCCGTCATCGGTAAGGTGAATGTGGACGACAACCCGGAGATCGCCCAGAAGTTCGGCGTGACCTCCATCCCCACCCTGATGATGTTCAAGGAAGGCAAGCTGGTCGACCGCGCCGTCGGCGTGATGCCGAAGGGCGAGCTGCAGCGCTTCATCGACAAGAACCTCTAATCGCCGCGGGCGATGTTTTCCACGCCGGCCTCCTCGGGGCCGGCGTTTCCTTTTGCCAGCCCCACCAGCAGGACGAGGACGAGCGCCGGCCAGACGTGCGTCACCAGGCGCTCCCACGACCAGCGGATGTGCCACTGGAGGTCGTGCGGCGTGGCGAAGTAGACGGCGATGTAGGCCACCCACTGCGTCGCGATCACGGTGAAGGCGAACAGCTCCCGCCGCGCCACGAGGAGGATGCCGAGAAGGATGCCGGCCCAGAGGAGCCAGCGGTGGGGGGTGTTGGTGAGGAGGGCCTGCAGCAGCGGCAGCGGGTCCCGCAACCGCGCCAGCACGCGCGCCAGCACGGGGCCCTGGGCGAGGTCGCCTTCCACGCCGTGCAGGTGGCGGAGGATGGGCCACGGCAGCGCGATCAAGACCGCCGGCCAGAGCTGCCACACCTTCTTTCTGGTGATGAGCAGCCCGATGGCGAGCCCCACGATCAGCGCGTAGCCTTCGTTCTTCATCAGCGCGGCGCAGCCGGCCAGGACGGCGCCCATCGCAACGTTGCCGCGCCGCAGCAGCACGATCGCTCCCAGCACCGTCACGGCGAACGGCCCGTCCGCCAGCCCGATCCACGGCGTGGCGCAAAGGGGAAAGACGATGACGGCGATGGCCGCCGCCCACCGCCCGCCCACCTCCTCCCGCGCCGCGCCGTACGCGATCGCCGCGCCGGCCAGTGCGAAGGCGGGGTAGAGGAGGCCGATCCAGCGGTCGTCCCAGCCGCCGTTCACGATGGCCACGAGGTCGAAGGAGAGCGGGAGGAGGGGCGGATAGTCGGCGTGCGTGGCGCGGTACCAGGCGTGCTGCAGGAAGCTCCAGTCGATGCCCTGCGCGAGCGCATAGACGCGCCCCTTGAGCCCCCAGTCGGCCAGAAAGTCGAACTCCCAGAGAGGGGCGATGGTGGCGAAGAGGGTGTAGCCGATCAGCTCGAGGAGGAGGAGCAGCGCCAGTGTCATCCCGAGGCCCGCGGAGGGCGAAGGATCCGTACCTTTCCGGCGCGAGATCGGTACGGATCCTTCTCCGTCTCCGCGGCTCAGGACGACACCCAGTGCGAGCACCAGCGCGTACGCGACCCCCAGCGTTACGCGCGACCACGGCACGATCAGCAGCAGCATCGCGCACGCCGCCAGCCCCACCAGGAACGCCACCCCAAACCGCAACGGCCCGCGCAACGACCGCCCCACCAGCGGCACGCCGAGGAGCAGCGCCGCGGCGATCACCAGCAGGGCGGCGATCAACGGGTCCTCCGCAGGAGCGTCCCATCCTCGCTCTGCCACACCGTTTCGAATCCCGGAACGGCAGGCGAGCTGCGGTAGGCGGCGATGAAGTCCATGTCCGCGGCGGAAGAGGGCCGCGGTCCGGTCAGGGCGTGGATCTGGCGGCCGGCGAGAGGGTACAAGGCGCGGGCGTAGACGTACTCGTAGCCGCCTTCCCACCCCGTCCACCGCGCGGCGATGGCGATGCGCGAGCCGGGCGGCGTCCGCCGCGCCACCTCCGCGTAGAAGCGGCGCAGGCCGGGCGCCTTCGAGTATGGCAGCTCGCGCAGCGACGCCGCCATGCGCGAGCGGTCGGCCAGAAACATCCGCACATAGAACGGCTCGAACGCTCCCACCGCGAGGAGCGCGACCGCCACCAAGCCGAGCATCCGCCTCATGGCTCCAGACCGTAGCTGCCGCGGCAAAGCGTCTCCACGCCGCCGGCCGCGACCACGAACGTGTCCTCGATCCGCACCCCCAGCTCGCGCTCGGGGAAGTAGAGGCCGGGCTCGATCGTGATGATGTCGCCCGTCTCGATCCGGTCCGCATTCGACGGCAGGATGGAGAAGGACGGCTTCTCGTGGATCTCCAGCCCCACGCCGTGCCCCAGGCCGTGCACATAGCCTTCATCGGTGGCCGGGTGGGAGCGGATGGTGGGGTAGCCGCGCCGTTCGAAGAAATCGCAGACGAGATGCTGATAGGTAGCCGCCGGCGTGCCGGGGCGCATGGCATCGCGGGCGAGGAGGAACGCCTCGAGCACGTGCGCGTGCAACTGGCGCAACTCGGCGGGCGCGGCGCCGACGCAGAACGTCCGGGTGAGGTCGAAAAAGTAGCCGCTGGCCCGGTCGGCCGGGAAGATGTCGAGCACGATCGGCACGCCCTCGCGGATCACGTCGCTGGCATTGCCGCGGGAGTGGGGGATGCCGGCGTCGCGGCCGTGGGAGAGGATCGTCTCGTGATCCTCGAACATGCCGCGCCGCGCGATCTCGAACGACACCAGCTCCTTGAGATCGCCGAGCTTCCGGGCCTGCCGTTCCCGCAAAGCGGTGCGCACCAGATCGACCACTTCCTCCGTCCGTTTGCCGACGGAGCGGATGGCCTCGATCTCGAATGCCTCCTTCCGCTTCCGCGCGCGCTGCACCAGGTCTTCGCCGCCGCGCTGCACCCGCCAGCCGCGGCGCTCCATTTCCGCGCTGATCCCGAGGTAGAGATGGAGCGGCGCGTTGCCGAAGAAGGCTACCGACTCACGCGCGCCGAGCTCGCGCAGGAGGAGGTCGAAGAACTCGCCGTACGCGGCCGCGCCGCTGGTCGCGGTGCGAAAGATCCGCTCGCTGTCGAACTCCGCCGCCAGGCGCACGGTCAACCCGGTCGCCGCCGCCTCGGCGCGCTCCATCGGATAGGTGACCAGCACCGGCTCGGCATCGGCCAGCTTGACCGCATAGCCGCGCGTGACCTTCGCGCCGCGGGTCAGCCAGCGAAAGGCGGGATGCATCGCCTCGTGCATCGGCACGATGAGGGCGCCCAGGCCGCGCTCGCGAAGCAGTGAGTCGAGGTCGGCCAGCATCAGGGGCCGTGCCGCCCGTCGCAGCCAGGGTGGGCGTGGCGTTTTGCGTGCGTCGGGAGAAGTCCCGGGACGGCGGGCGGCACAGCGCGAGCATACACCTCCGGCCAGCGCGATGCAGTTGCGAGTGATGACGTACAACATTCAGGGGCATGCGGCCGCGAAACGGGCCGATCACCTGCCCAAGATCGCGGAGACGATCGCCGCCGCCGGCCCCGATGTGGTCGGCCTGCAGGAAGTGCATTGCCGCACCCGCCAGTCGCCCGTCGACCAGGCCCAAGCCATCGCCTCCATGACCGGCCTGAACCTCGCCTTCGGCCGCTCCTGCGCCATGGAAGGGGGCGATTACGGCAACGCCGTGCTGGCCCGCGGCAGCATCGCCGAGTCGCTCGTCCATCCGCTGCCCGGCTCGGGCGAGCCGCGCTCGCTGCTCGAGGCGCAGATCACCATCGGCCAGGTGCGCTTCGCCTTCTTCGTCACCCATCTCGCCGCCTGGGGGCGCCTGCTGCGCAACGCGCGCCTCTCCCAGATCGCCCGGCTGGGCGACATCACCGCCCGGGGCTTCTCGCCGCACGTGCTGGTGGGCGACTTCAACGTGCCGCCCGCCGCGGACGAGCTGCGCGCGCTGCTCTCCCACGGCCACCTGCGCATCGCCGGCGAGACGCGCGAGCCGACCTTTCCGCTGACGCGCCAGCGCCTCGACTACATCTTCATCGACGCGAAGTGGGAGGTGGTGAGCACGGAGGTGATCCACCGCGGACCGTCCGATCACTGGCCGCTCATGGCCACGTTGGAGCTGCGGTGATCAGGATCCCAGTCGGCGGTTGGTCCGGCGAGCAGCAGAGGCAGTTATCGGTTGTCAGTTATCGGTTGTCGGTAGAAAACGCGCCGCATACCTACTGACAACCGACAACTGACAACCGATAACTGCCTCTACGCGACCACCTGCCGAAACGCCTCCGCGAACCGCTGCAGCTCCTCCGGCTTCCCCACCGTCACGCGCATGTGCTGCGGCATGGCGGGGAAGAGACGCCCTACCTGCACGCCGCGCTCGCGCATGGAGGCGATGAGCGGACGCACGTCGCGCCCCGTGTCCACCATCACGAAGTTCGCCTCGGACGGCAGCACGGGGTGGCCCATCGACTCCAGCTCGCGCGTCAGCCACGCCTTCGCTTCCCGGTTGCGCTTCTGCGCCACGGCCACGTGCTGCTTGTCGTTCAGCGCGGCACGAGCGGCGCGGAGGACCACGATGTTCAGGCTGTCCCAGTGCATGTTCGCGAACATGCTATCGATCACCGGCTTCTGGGCCAGCGCGTAGCCGCAGCGCAGGCCGGCCATGGCGTACACCTTGGAGAACGTGCGGGCCACGATCAGGTTCGGCTTCGACTTGACCAGCGGCGCCACGCTCTCGTACCGCGGGCTCTCCGCGTAATGGTGATACGCCTCGTCCACCAGCACCACGGTCGATGCCGGCAGCGCGTCGAGGAACTCGCGCAGCACGTTTTTCGGCGTGATCGTCGCCGTCGGGTTGTTCGGGTTGCAGACGTAGACCAGGCCCGCGCCCCTGGCCGCCTCCAGCATGCGCGGCAGGTCGTGTGCGTAGTCGCGGGTGAGCGGAACCTTCACCACCTCCGCGCCGGTCGGCCGCGTGTAGTGGCCGATGGCCTCGAACGTCGGGTCGGCCATGACCAGCTTCCGCTTCGCGTCGACGTAGGCCAGCGAGGCGATCTTCAGGATCTCGCTCGAGCCGCAGCCGAGGACCACCTCGTCCGTGGAGAGACCGTGCAGGCTCGCCACGTCTCCCTGCAGCAGGTCCACCGCCCGGTCGGGGTAGAGCGCCGACCACTGCAGCGCTTCGGTGGCGGCGCGGAGGGTGGCGGCGGAAGGGCCGTAAGGATTCTCGTTCGCGCTGAGGCGAACCACGGACGGGACAGCGGCGGGTCGGGCGAGGAGGGAGAGGGACGGAGTGGCGGCCGCTGCCACGGTTCCGGCGCCGAGGAGTTGGGCGAAAGAACGGCGGGAAAGGGATTGCA
>DASYMJ010000060.1:0-10941 GCA_036009105.1 Thermoanaerobaculia bacterium
TGTCCATCGCGTAGCCCCAGCCGAAGCCGATGGCGATGGACAGGGGGAACATCAGCCCCAGCGAGGCGGCATCGAGGAGCTGCTGCCGGTTCTCCCGCCGTTTATCGTCCGCCATGGATCACGACGCCGCGGGAGGCGGTCCAGGCCGCCGACAGCTCAACCTGCCGGATGAGCGGCGTGGGGAGGATGCCCAGGATCAGCGTCACGGCGAGACAGACGGCGGCCACGATGCGCAGCGCCGGCGTGATCGCCACCTCCGCCTCCCTCCCCTCCTTCAGGTACATCGCCACCACCAGGCGCAGGTAATAGAACATCGAGACGGCGGACATCAGCACGGCGATCACGGCCAGCCAGCCGAAGCCGGCCTGCATCGCGCTGTAGAACAGAAAGTACTTGCCGATGAACCCGGCGGTGGGCGGGATGCCGCCCAGCGACAGCAGGAAGATCACCATGGCGAAGGCCCAGAACGGCGCGCGCCGGTGCAACCCTTCGAAGTCATCGATGCGCTCGCCGGCGTACTCGTGGCGGCGCATCATCAGCACGGTGGCCCAGATGCCGAGGTTGGCAAACACGTACACCAGCGTGTACACGAGGATTCCTCGGATGCCCATGACGTTGAGGGCGATGATCCCCATCAGCGCGTAGCCGGCGTGGCTGATGGACGAGTAGGCCAGCATCCGCTTGACGTTGTCCTGGGTGATGGCCGCGAGGTTGCCGAGGATCATGGACAGCGCCGCGATCACGGCCAGCACGTTGCTCCAGTCGAGCTGGAAGTGGGGGAAGCCGAGGTAGAAGACGCGGGCGAAGACGGCGAAGGCGGCGGCCTTCGAGGCGGTGGAGAGGAAGGCGGTGATCGGCGTCGGCGCGCCTTCGTAGACGTCCGGCGTCCAGACGTGGAACGGCGCGGCCGCGATCTTGAAGCAGAGCCCCGCGCCGAGCAGCATGATGCCGACCATCAGCGCGTCGTTCGTGATGAGCGTGGACATCGCGCGGCTGATCGACATCAGGTTCAGCGAGCCGCACACACCGTACACGAGGGAGATGCCGTACAGCAGGATGCCCGAGCTCACCGCCCCGAGCACGAAGTACTTCATCGCCGCCTCGGTCGACTTGCGCTCGCCCTTGAAGTAGCCGGCCAGGATGTAGCTCGAGAGCGACATCAGCTCGAGGCCGATGTAGATGGTGATCAGGCTGATGCCCGAGGCCATGAACAGCATGCCGACCAGGGCGAAGGCGAGCAGCGAGTAGTACTCCCACGGCGAGTAGCGCGACTCGGCCAGGAAGTCGTCCGAGAGGAAGGTGACCATGGCCAGCGCGGCGATGAAGAGGAGCTTGAAGAAGATGGAGAACGGATCGAGGGCGAACATCGCCGCGAAGCCGCGGGTAGGGTTGATCCCTTCCACCGCGTGCGAGCAGGCGATCACGGAGCCGAAGGTGATGGCCAGCACTCCAAGCATCGACCACTTCGCCGTCTTTTCATCCTCCCGGAAACCGATGACCGGCGCGATCAGCAGGAGCGACGCGCCGATGGAGAGGATGATCTCCGGCAGCAGGTAGACGACGTCGTTCCAGGTCATCGCTTCTCCGCCACATGTGCGGGCGCTTCACCAGCGGCCGGCTCGGCCGGATAGGTCTGCGGCTGCTTGTCGAAGTAGTGCGGATCGACCTTGCGCACGATGTAGTCGACCGGCTGCTCGATGGTCTCGAAGAAGATGCCGGGCGCGATGCCGATCCAGATCATGCAGGCCACCAGCGGCAGCAGGGTGAGGAGCTCGCGGCGGTTGACGTCCTGCAGGTTCTGGTTCGCCGGGTTGTCGAGCGGGCCCCAGAAGACGCGCTGGTAGAGCCAGAGCAGGTAGGCGGCGCCGAGGACGATGCCGGTGGCGGCGGCGACGGCCCACCAGATGTTGCGGTTCGCCGCGCCGAGCAGGATGGTGAACTCGCCGATGAAGCCGTTCAAAGCCGGCAAGCCCATGGAGGAGAGCGCGGCGATGAGGAAGATCGTGGCGTACATCGGCATCTGCTTGGCGAGCCCGCCGTACTCCGCGATGAGGCGGGTGTGGCGGCGCTCATAGACGATGCCCACCAGCAGGAAGAGCGCGCCGGTGGAGATGCCGTGGTTGATCATCTGGATGACCGAGCCGCGCAGCCCCATCGGGTTCAACGCGAACATGCCCAGCATGACGAACCCGAGGTGGGAGACCGAGGAGTAGGCCACGAGCTTCTTCATGTCCTTCTGCACCAGGGACACGAGCGCACCGTAGATGATGCCGATGATGGCCAGCCCGACGATCCACGGCAGCAATTGCTTGGTGCCGTCCGGCAGGATGGGCAGGGCGAAGCGCACGAAGCCGTAGGTGCCCATCTTCAGCAGGACCGCGGCGAGGATGACCGAGCCGGCCGTGGGCGCCTCGACGTGCGCGTCGGGCAGCCAGGTGTGGAAGGGGAACATCGGCACCTTGATGGCGAAGCCGAAGAAGAAGGCGAGGAAGAGCCAGAACTGCAGCGAGGGGGGGATGAGGTGCCCGATGTTGTGGTACTGCAGCACGTCGAACGTGGCCGGGTTGCCCAGGCCTTTGATGTTGAGGAAGGGGATGCCGCCGTCGTTGAAGAAGTAGAGGCCGAGGATGCCGAGCAGCATCAGCACCGAGCCGCCGAGGGTGTAGAGGAAGAACTTGATGGCGGCGTAGAGGCGGCGCGGGCCGCCCCAGATGCCGATGATGAAGTACATCGGCACGAGCATCACTTCCCAGAACACGTAGAAGAGGAAGAAGTCGAGCGAGCAGAAGGTGCCGATCATGCCGGTCTGCAGCATGAGCAGGAGGATGTAGTACTCCTTCTGGCGGAACTCGATGGCCGCGAAGGAGGAGTAGATGGCGATGACGCCGGTCAGGGTGGTGAGGAGGATGAGCAGCAGGGCGATGCCGTCGATGCCGAAGGAGTAGCTGACGCCGAGCGAGGGGATCCACTCCCACTTCTCCACGAACTGGAACATCTTCGCGCCGGTGGCGTGCGGGTCGAAGTAGATCCAGAGCGGGACGGAGATCAAGAAGTCGACGATCGCCACGCCGAGAGCGAAGCGCTTGATGGCCCTGCCGTTCTCCTTGTTGAAGGCGAACATGAGGATGATCGCCCCCGCCAGCGGCAGGTAGGTGATGATCGACAGGATCGGGATACCCGGGTTGTCGTAAAGGCCCATTCCTACCTCACGGTTTCAGGAAGAGATAAACGACCGTCATGAGCACGATGCCGGCGCCCATGATCAGCGCGTAGTTCTGCACGAGGCCGCTCTGCATGCGGCGGAAGAGCGCGGAGCCGCCGCGTGCGGTGCTGGCCACACCGTTCACCGCGCCGTCGACCACGTAGCGGTCGAAGAGCGACGAGCCGTGGCCGAGAACGAAGACGGTGAAGTGGCGGGTGAGATTCACGAGGCCGTCGACCACGTGCGCGTCGAACCACGACAGGATGTAAGCGAGAGTGAGCGTGAAGCGGATGACCGTGGCGTTGTACAGCTCGTCCACGTAGTACTTGTTGAGCAGCGTGCGGTAGATGGGCGCGAAGCGTTCGGCCATCCGCCGCGGGGTCGACCACTGCGCATCCTGCAGATAGAAGCGCCGGGCCAGGAACCAGCCGGTCAGCGCGATCAGGACCGAGATCCCCATCAGCAGCCACTCGGTGGCCGCTTCGCCTTCGTGGAAGTGGAAGTGCTGGCCGCCCAGCGGCAGCAGCACCGGGGAGAGCCAGCGCTGGAAGGTGGTCGGATGCGAGCCGCCGAGCACCGCCGGCACGCCGATGAAGCCGCCCAGCACCGACAGGCCGGCCAGGACGGCCAGCACGCCGGTCATGCTCCACGGCGACTCGTGCGGCTCGTGCGCGTGCTCGTGATGTCCGTGCGCCTTGTCGCTGTGCTCGTCGCCCTGGTCGAGATGGCGCTGGTCGGGGATGAGGTTGTGTCCCCCATGCTGCGGCTCCGACTCCTCGATGCCCTCCACCTCGGCGCCGCGGTAGTGGCCCTGGAAGGTCATGTAGTAGAGGCGGAACATGTAGAAGGCGGTGAAGCCGGCGGCGATCGCGCCGAGAAGCCAGATCGGCTTGGAGTAGGCCCAGGCGCCGGCGAGGATCTCGTCCTTGGAGAAAAAGCCGGCCAGCGGCGGGATGCCGGCGATGGCGATGGTGGCGATGAGCATCGTCAGGTGCGTGCGCGGCATGTACTTTTTCAGGCCGCCCATCTTGCGCATGTCCTGCTCGCCGCCGCAGCCGTGGATGACCGAGCCGGCGCCGAGGAAGAGGCAGGCCTTGAAAAAGGCGTGCGTCATGACGTGGAAGATGGCCGCGGTGAACGCGCCGACGCCGGCGGCGATGAACATGTAGCCGAGCTGGGAGACGGTGGAGTAGGCCAGGACTTTCTTGATGTCGTTCTGGACCAGGCCGATGCTCGCCGCGAAGATCGCCGTCACCGCGCCGACGATGGCCACCACGGCCATCGCGTCCGGCGCGAGGCGGAACAGGACGTTGGAGCGGACCACCATGTAGACGCCGGCCGTGACCATCGTGGCCGCGTGGATGAGGGCGGAGACGGGCGTGGGGCCGGCCATGGCGTCGGGCAGCCAGACGTAGAGCGGGATCTGGGCGGACTTGCCGCACGCGCCGACGAACAGCAGCAGGCAGATGGCCGTGGCGATGCCGGCGTAGGCGCCCGGCGTCGCGCTGGCCAGGGCGAAGACCTTGCCGTAATCAGCGGTGCCGAAGGTGTTGAAGATGAGGAAGATGCCGAGGATGAAGCCGAAGTCGCCGATGCGGTTGGCGATGAACGCCTTCTTGCCGGCGTCCGCCGCCTCGTTCTTGTTGTAGTAGAAGCCGATGAGGAGGTACGAGCAGAGGCCGACCCCTTCCCACCCCACGAACATGACGATGTAGTTCGCTCCCAGGACCAGGAGCAGCATCATGAACATGAAGAGGTTCAGGTAGGTGAAGAACCGGGTGTAGCCGGTCTCGTGCGCCATGTAGCCGGTCGCGTAGACGTGGATGAAGAAGCCGATCCAGGTGACGATGAGGAGCATCGTCGAGGAGAGCGGATCGATGCGAAACGCAAAGTCGGCGGCGAAGTTCGCGATCCTGCCGCCCAGCACCTGCCCCATGCCGGAGGGGATCCAGGTGTAGTAGCTGTGCTGCAGCGAGGCGCCGTGCGCGGAGAGCACGGTGAACGCGGCAATCAGCGCGGCGAGTCCGGTGGAGCCGAGAGCGACGGCGTTCGTGACCAGCTTGTTCTTCGGCGCATGCGGCTTGGCGAACGCGCGCAGCCCGTTGACGAGCGCGCCGAGCGCCGGCAGCAGCGGGATCAGCAGCACGAGGGTCCAGTTAACCATGCAGCTCCCTCGCCTCGTCGACGTTGATCGAGCTGCGCAGCCGGTATAGCTGGATGATGATGGCCAGCCCCACCGCCGCCTCCCCCGCCGCCACGGTGATGATGAAGATGGCGAAGATCTGCCCCTCCACCGAGGAGAGGCGCTCGGAGAACGCGACCAGGTTGATGTTGACCGCGTTGAGCATCAGCTCGATCGCCATCAACACAGTGATCATGTTCCGCCGGATGATCACGCCGAGCAGGCCGATGGCGAACAGGGTGCCGGAGAGCATGAGGTAGGCTTCGGTGCTAGGCATTTGCTGCCTCCTTCGGAGGCGAATTGAAAATTGAAAATTGAAAATTGGAAATGGGGAGCACGCGCTGCCCATGGCACACGCCTTTTTCCATTTTCAATTTTCCATTTTCAATTTCGTTCCGGTCAGGCACTGATCAACTCCTTCACTTCCTTCTCCGTCTCCACCTTTTCCAGGATGTAGTTCGGCGACGTCTCTTCTTCCACGGCGCGCAGCTCGCGTTTGCCGAGGACGATGGCGCCGACCATGGCCACCAGCAGGAAGATCGATGCGACTTCGAAGGGCACCAGGTACTCGCGGTAGAGCGCCATGCCCACCGCTTCCGAGTTGCCGACCGGACGGGCGTAGCGGATGTACGGCGTGCGGGTGACGGTGCCGTCGGCGTGGTGGATGCGTTTGACGCGGTAAGTGCCGACGGAGCGGAGGCGGGTCGGCTTGTTCACCGGCTCGTGGTAGACGCCGGGGCGGACGAGGGCGATGAAGAGGACGAACAGCGTGGCGCCGACCAGCAAACCGCCTTTCCAGAAAGCGGAAAGGATCTTCTCGTCCGGCAGGTGCCGCACGTTGATCAGCATGACCACGAAGAGGAACAGCACCATGATGCCGCCCGCGTAGACGAGCACCTGCACCGCCCCGAGGAACTCGGCCCCCTTCATCACGAACAAAACGGCCACGCAGAGGAAGGTGAGCAGCAGGAAGAGGGCGGAATGCACCGGGTTGCGCATGGCCACGACGAGGATCGACGACGCCACGGCCACGGTCCCGATGACCATGAAGACGAGGAGCGGCATGTTCCCGGTCAGCCCGTCCATCAGTCCGCCGCTCCCGTCAGCTTCTTCTTCTCCGGCTCCGGGGGGAGCCCGGTGTAGTGCGGCCGGTCGTCCCAGTACTCCAGCTCCTGCATGTTGAAGTAGAGGTCGTTGCGGTCGTAGGTGGCCAGCTCGTACGTCTTGGTGGTCAGCCAGATCGACTTCGGCTTGGTGGGGCAGGCCTCCTCGCAGAGCGAGCAGAACATGCAGCGCTTGACGTCGATGTCGTAGCGGTCGAGGACCTTGACCTTCTTCTTCTTGCCGTCCACTTCCAGCGTCTCGTCATGGACGTCGATGTAGATGATGTCGATGGGGCAGGCCACCGCGCAGAGCTTGCAGGCGATGCAGCGGTCGTAGGAGAAACGGAACATGCCGCGGAAGCGGTCGGCCGGCTCGAGGCGCTCTTCCGGATAGCGGATCGTCACCTTCGGCTTCCACAGCTCGCGAAAGGTGGTCTTCAACCCCTCGAACATGTCGAGGAGGAGGAACTTGTCCGTCCACTTAGGCTTCGGATACTCGACGTGCATGGAGCCCCTTGGCCTCGGCAGTGCGAGGCTTGCGCATGAGCAGGAACAGGATCATGGCGATGACCGCCGCGCCGGCGATGGAGAGCACCCCTTCGCCGACCCAGTAGTTGATCTTCCCGATGCGCACTTCCGGCGCGGCGAGAAGGATGATGCCGGTGACGAAGATGTTGCCCAGGGCGAGCGGGATCATCCACTTCCACCCCAGGTCCATCAGCTGATCGAAGCGGAAGCGGGGGAAGGTCCCGCGGAACCAGATGTAGATCAGCATGAAGACCATGACCTTGGTGAAGAAGATCGCCGCGCCGAGCAGGCCGCCCCAGATACCCATCTTCGCCATCACGCCGGTAGTGAGACCGATGCCGCCGATGGAAAGCGTCCAGCCGCCGAGGAAGAGGCTGACCATGAGGCAGCAGTTGACCAGCATGGCCGAGTACTCGGCCAGCATGAAGAAGGCGAACTTCATCGCCGAATACTCGGTGTGATAGCCGGCCACGAGCTCCGACTCCGCTTCCGGCAAATCGAACGGAGTGCGGTTGTTCTCCGCGTTCATGGCCACGAAGAAGATGAACGCGGCGATGAGCTGGGGCAGCACGTTCCAGACCCGCGCCTCCTGATACTGCACGATGCGGACGAGATCGAAGCTGCCGCACAGCATCAGCACGCCGACGATGGAGAGGCCGAACGGCACCTCGTACGAGACCATCTGCGCCGCCGAGCGGAGGCCGCCCATCAGCGAGTACTTATTGTTGGAGGCCCAGCCGCCCAGGATGATGCCGTACACGCCGGTGGAGGTGAGGGCGAGGATGAGCAGCAGCCCCACGTTGACGCGCGTGACGGCGAAGGTGGGCGGCGGCCCGAAGGGGATGAGGCAGAAGACGAGGAAGGCCGGGATGAGCGGCACCATCGGCCCCAGAAAGTAGGCCACTTTCTCCGCCTGCGCCGGCACGATGTCTTCCTTGAGCAGGAACTTGATGGGGTCGGCAATGATCTGCAGCAACCCCTTGTAGCCGACCCGGTTCGGACCAAGGCGGGCCTGCATGAACCCGAGCAACCGCCGCTCGATCCAGTTCATGGCCGCCACGATCACCTGGACGATGATGAAGGCGATGAGGAACTTGACCAGGGGCCAGATGAGGTATTGCATCCACGGATTCATCGCCGCACCTCTGGGGGCTGAATGGAAAATTGAAAATTGAAAATTGAAAATTGGCTCCGCCACGGCGAAGCTTTTTCAATTTTCAATTTTCCATTTTCAATTCGCTTCATCGATCCACCTCCCCAAGCACGATATCGATCGTGCCGATCAAGGCGACCAGATCCGAAACCAAATGCCCCTTCGCCATGGCGGGCAGCGCCTGCAGGTTCACGAACGAGGGGGGGCGGACGCGGCAGCGGTAGGCGTTCTGGGTTTTGCCGTCGCTGACGATGTGGTAGCCGAGCTCCCCTTTCGGCGACTCGACGGAGTGGTAGACCTCCCCCTCCGGGGGGCGGATCACGCGGGAGATGCGGGCTTTGATGTCGCCGGCCGGCGTGGCTTTGACCAGGGGGATGCACTGCTCGAGGATGCGGCGCGACTGGCGCATCTCGATCATGCGCACCAGGTACCGGTCGTACGTGTCGCCGTTGCGGCCGATGGGGACGTCGAACTCCAGCTCCGGGTAGCACTCATACGGCTGCGCGCGGCGGAGGTCCCACTCCACGCCCGAGCCACGCAGGGGCGGGCCGGTGATGCCCCAGTCCCACGCATCCTCCGGGGTGATCACGCCGATGCCGACGGTGCGGCGCTTCCAGATGCGGTTGTTCGTCAGCAGCGACTCGTACTCGTCCACCGCCGCGTCGAACTTGCCGATGAATGCCTCCAGCTCGTCGAGCCAGCCGGCCGGCAGATCGTCCGGCATGCCGCCGATGCGCATGCAGTTCAGGGTCAGGCGCGCGCCGCAGTACTTCTCGAACAGGTCGAGCACTTCCTCGCGCTCGCGGAAGCAGTAGAAGAACGGCGTCATGGCGCCGATGTCGATGGCGTGCGTGGCCAGCCAGAGCAGGTGCGAGGAGATGCGCTGCAGCTCGCAGAGCATCACCCGCATCAGCTGCGCGCGCCTGGGGATCTGCGCGGTGATGCCCATCAGCTTCTCGACCGCCTCCACGAAGCCGAGGTTGTTCGTGGCGGCGGCGACGTAGTCCATCCGGTCCGTGTGCGGGATGCACTGCGGATAGGCCATGTGCTCGAACAGCTTCTCGGTGCCGCGGTGGAGGTAGCCGATGATCGGCCTGGCGTCGATGATGCGCTCGCCGTCGATCTTCAGCAGCACGCGCAGCACGCCGTGGGTCGACGGATGCTGCGGCCCGAAATTGACCTCCATTTCATGGACGTCAAACATGCGCCACCACCCTACCGGTCATAGCTTCCCCGCCTCGGCCATCAGCTTCCTGAGCATCGACTCCGTCTCCGCTTCGCCCGGGACGCAGAGGGTGATGTCTTTCGTTTCGTCCGAGGCCAGCGCGGCCGCGTAGCCTTCGCAGTCCCAGCCGCAGGCGGTGCAATCGGTCTGGGCCATGGCGGCGAAGAGCTTGTCCTTCAGGTTCCCGCCTTTGGCCAGATCCATCCGCTCGTTCAGCGTCTTGTCCGGGTCATGCCACGGCGCTTCCTCGGTCGGCTTGGCCGTATCCGCCACGACGCCGGCCAGCTCGGGCGCCGGCGCCTGCTGCACCTTCTTCCCGCCGGCGATCTCCGCGACGGGCGAGATGCCGTACGTGTCCCACTCGCCCTTCCAGAGGTTGACGTCCTTGGCGTCCTTGCCGGTCGAGCCGGGCTTCGGACCGCCCCCCGCGGGGAAGACCTCCGGGTAGATGCGCGCGCCGGTGTCGATGCCGCGGATGGGAAAGTCCTTGCGCAGCGGGTGGCCGTTGAAGCCCTCCCACATCAGGATGCGCTCGAGGTTGGGATGGTCGGAGAAGCGGATGCCCATCATGTCGTACGTCTCGCGCTCGTGCCAGTTGGCCGTCTTCCACACCGAGGTGATGGAAGGGACGGGCGAGCCGTCGTCGGTCCAGACGCGCAGGCGGACCCGCGCGTTGCGGCGGAACGAGTAGAGCGTGTAGGCGACGGAGAAGCGGGGGCCGGTGTGGCCGGGGAACTTGGAGTAGTCGACCCCGGTGAGGTCGACCAGGTAGTTCCAGCCGTCATCCTTGAAGGAGCGGCAGACTTCGACGATGCGCGTGCGGTCGATGAAGAGCGTCAGCTCGCCGGCGAACTCCCGCGCGCCGGTGACGGCCTCGCGATAGCGCGCGATGGGGCCGGCCACGAGCGGGTCGCGCAGGAGCTCCTCCGCCGTCCGCGCCGGGGGGGCGGCAGGCGCGGCCGGCGCCGCGGGCGGAGGAGGGGTCGGCGTGGTGTCGGACATCTAGCCTTCGTGCTCCATGCCGGCTTCGGTCATCAGGATCTTCAGCATGTCGAGGGTCTCGGTCTCGCCGGGGACGCAGAGCGTGATGTCCTTCGTCTCGCCGGTGGCCAGCGCCTCGCCGTAGCCCTCGCAGTCCCACCCGCAGGCGCCGCAGTCGGTCTGGGCCATGGCGGCGAAGAGCAGCGTCTTGAGGTCGCCGCCCTTGGCCAGCTCCATCCGCTCGGGCAACGTGAGGGTCTCGTTGTGAAAGGGGACGGCCGGTGAGGCGCCGTCGGTAGCGTCGGCGGGGATGACTTCCGGCGCGGCCGCCTCGCGCACTTCCTGGAGCGTCGCCGCATCAGCCGCCGGCGCGGCGGTAGCCGCTGGTGCCGCGGCCGGACGCGGCGCGGGAGCCGCTTTCGGCGGCGCCGGCACGCGCTTGACGCCGGAGATCGGCGCCGGCTTGAGCTGGGCCTGCTCGGCGCGCAGGGCCGGCCCTTCATGAACCGGGCGGAGCGAGTCGCGGACGGCGGCGCGGGCGAAGTCGTACGCCTCCCCCCCCTTCCG
>DASYMJ010000061.1:0-8845 GCA_036009105.1 Thermoanaerobaculia bacterium
CGGACATGACCTTGATGCGGGAGATGATGGTGGAGTGGTGGCGCTTGTCGATCGGCTCGAGCGCCTCGTAGAGCACGCCGTCGATGCGGTACTTGACCACCACCTCGTTGTCGCGGGTCTCGATGTGGATGTCCGAGGCGCGGCGTTGGATGGCGTTGAAGACGATGGAGTCGACCAGCTTGATGATGGGCGACGATTCCTGGTTGGTGATCGAGTCGATGGTCAGCGTCTCTTCGCCGTCCTCGTCCTCGCCCACCAGCTGCATGCGGAAGCCTTCCGTGGCCTCGTCGAGCACGCGCTGGGTCGACTCCGACTTTTCCAGCTTCTCCCGGATGGCGGCCGGCGAGGCGACCTTCACCTTCAGCGGCGCGCCGAGGAGCAGTTCCAGCTCGTCGAGCTTGAGGACGTCCGTCGGGTCGCCCACCACCACCGCGATGTGGCCGTTCTCCCGCCGCTCGGGGAGGAACTGGTAGCGGATCATCAGGTCGAGCGGGATGCTGCGGAAGAGCTCGTGATCGTTCTGGAAATGCTCCAGCTCGACGAAAGGGAATCCGTACTGCTCGGCCGTGCGCCTGGCGCGGGCGGCTTCGCCGGTCGGATCGGCGTTCTTGTAAAGCGTGCGTGGATCGGCGGCCATGATCGTTTTATTGGTTTCCTACGCTGGAGAGCTGGAACAGCGGGAGGTAGAACGCGTACAGCAGCACGGCGATGACTCCGCCCATGACGACGAGGATGATCGGTTCGATCGCCGCCACGACGCGTGAGAGTCTCGCCTCGATTTCTTCATCGTAGAACTCGCTGACGTTGGTCAGCATTTCCGTCAGGGCGCCGGTCGATTCCCCCACTTTGATCATCTCTACGGCCAGATCGGAGATGACCTTCGTCTCCTCCAGCGAGCGCCACAGCGGCTCGCCTTCCCGCACGTTCTGCACGATGCCGAAGATGCGCTGGGAGATCAGCTGGTTGGTCACCGACTGGGAGGCGATCTCGATGGCCGGCACCATCGGCGTGCCGCCCGCCAGCAGGGTGCCGAGGGACTGGGTGAACTGCATGATGCCGAAGCGGTGCAGGATGCCGCCCACCAGGGGGATCTTCAGCTTGAAGCGGTCCCAGGCGACCCGGCCGGTGCTGTTGATCCAGCGCCGCATGAGGACGACCGCCGCGACGACGGCGATCAGCACGATGAAGAAGTTGCCCCGCAGCGCGCCGGCGAACGCGATCATGAAGCGGGTGAAGGGCGGCAGCTCCTTGCCGAAGCCGGTGTAGAACTCGGCGAACTTGGGGATGACGAAGGTGAGCATCACCATCACCATGCCGAAGGAGAGGCACACCAGGACGGTGGGGTAGATCAGCGCGCCGACCACCCGCTTGCGCAGGTTGACGATGATCTTCTGGTAGCGCAGGAAGCGGCGCAGGACCCCTTCCAGGTCGCCGGAGCGCTCGCCGGCGCGGATGGAGGTGGAGTAGATGGGGGGGAACATGTCGCCGTAGGAGGCGAAGGCGTCGGAGAGGGCCACGCCCGATTTGATCTTCTCCCGCACCTCCTCCAGGACCGTCTTGAAGCGCATGTTCTTCTGCCGCTCCAGCATGATGTCGAAGGACTGGATGATGGGGAGGCCGGCCTTGACCAGGGCGAGCAGCTCCTGGTTGAAGAGGAGGAAGCGCTCGGTGGAGACGACCTTGCCCAGTTTGGGGACGAGGTCGCGCAGGTTGGTGTCGCCGCGCTTGGCCTCGAACACGTGCATGCCCTGCCGGCGCAGCTCCTCCTGCGCGGCGCGGACCGTGGCGGCCTGCACGTGGCGCTCGACGATCTCTCCGTCGGGCGTGCCGACGCGTACGATGAATTCAGGCATTGCTTTCCTGTCTCGCTTCGTCAATTCGACGCGCGATCTGCTGAAACGTTCCGGTTATTGGGGTTAGGCGATCAGCGACCGGCGTCCAGGAGTCGGCCGGCGCCGCTTCTCGCCCGGCTCTCCTGCTCGCCGACCGCTATTGCGGCGGCTGCGGCGTGGGCGGCGGGGTCAGCTGCCGCTGCGCGGACTCGATCTCCTTCGGCAGCTGATTGAGGCGCATCTCGGTCCGGTCCTCGTCATCGTGGAAGCCGTACGGCTCGTCCGCCTCCTCCGCCCTCACCCTCTGCTCGTTTTTCAGCGCATCCACCTTCTTCTGGATCTCGGCGCGCTGCGCGGCCAGGGCCGGATCGGCCGCGGGAGCGGCGGTGGTGGAGGTGCGGTCGGGGAAGGAAGGGGTGGTGAGGGTGGCGTTGGACTGGGAGATGGTGCCGGTGCTGCGCCGGACCGATGCGTTGTCGATCACCACGCCCCGCCGCACGGCCGGACTGATGCCCGTCCGGTTGCGGACGGTGGTCTTCGCGGCGCGAACCAGCGGCGAGTCGTTGGCCCGGATGGTGAGGTCGCTGATCAGCGGCGGGAGCGCGTCCGCGGCCGGGGCGGCGGTCTGCGCGACGGCGGGCACGGCGCAGAGCAGGGAGACGAGAAGCGCGGCAGAACGTTTCATGATCGATTCTCCGACAGGGATCATGATAGCGAACCCGGTCCGGGAGGGGGCGCATTCCTTGGGCGGCCGAGGCCCGCGGCAGCGATCTTGCTGCGCCCCTGCGCATGGAACGCCGATCGTCGTACCGTGCGCTGATCGTGGAGGACGACGGCGCGATCCTCAATCTGGTCAAGATCGTCCTGGAGCGGGAAGGCTTCATCGTCGAAGGGGTCAAGAACGGCGCGGCGGCCATCGGGCTGCTCAAGTCCGTTGCCTACGATCTCCTCATCGTCGACCTCATGCTCCCCGAGATCGGCGGGGAAGCGGTGCTCGGCTATCTCGAGCAGACCCAACCGACGTACCTGCGGCGCGTGGTGGTGACCACCGCTTCTCCGGGGCGGATGAATTGCGAGTTCCTCCATCGCATCTGCCGCCTGCTGGCCAAACCGTTCGACATCGACGAGCTGGTGCTGATCGCGAAGGAGTGCGCCCAACCGGACCACGTGTGCGTCACCGCTTGACGCCGGTGAAGCGAAGCACGGCCGAGGTCAGCTCCCCCGGGTCGATCGGCTTCTTGAGGTACTCGTCGAACCCCGCGGCGAGCGCGAGCAGCCGGTCTTCCGGGCGGCCGAACGCGGTCAGGGCGATGATGGGCGTGGCGTTCGCCGGCGGCGGCAGCGCGCGGATCGTGCGCAGGAACGCATAGCCGTCCTCGTGCGGCATGGCCAGGTCGCACACCACCACGTCCGGCGGCATCCGGTGGAACTCCGCCACCCCTTCCCGCACCGAGCTCGCCGCCGCGACCTGGGCCTGGGCCAGGCGGAACATCGCCGCGACCACCTCCCGGGTGAACTCCTGATCGTCGATGACCAGGACGCGCACTCCGTGCAGCACGGCCGAGCCGCTCTCCACCGGCCGCGCGGTTGGGCGTGGCCTGGCGGCCGGCTCGCTGCCGCGGCGAGGAGGCGACTCGATGACCGGCAGCTCGACGGTGAACGTGGCTCCCCGGCCCGCTCCTTCGCTCGCCGCGCGAATGCGTCCGCCGTGCAGCTCGACCAGCGACCGCACGATGGACAGCCCCAGGCCCATCCCCGCGTGCGAGCGGGTCATGGAGGCGTCTTCCTGCGTGAACGGCTCGAAGATATGCGGCAGGTAGGCCGGCTCGATGCCGCGCCCGGTGTCCTGCACGGTCAGGCGCAGGATCGGGCCGGCGCGCGCGATGCGGATCGTGATGGTGCCGCGGCGCGGCGTGAACTTCACCGCATTGGAGAGCAGATTCCAGACGATCTGCTGGAGCCTCCCCTCGTCTCCCAGCACCTGGGGAAGGTCGGGCGGTACGCTGGTGAGCACCTCGATCCCCTTCGCCGCCGCCGCGGGATGCATGGTGGTGATTGCGGCGTGGATCACCGGCCCCACATCGACCGGAGCGGGCGTGAACGTCATCTTCCCGGCCACGATGCGCGAGGCATCGAGCACATCGTCGATGAGTTGCGCCTGGATCTCACCGCTCCGCACGATGGCCGCGACGGCCTCGTGCGTCTCCTCCTCCGGCAGCCCGGCCTGCAGCATCTTGGCCCAGCCGAGGACGGCCGTCATCGGCGTGCGCAGTTCGTGCGAGAGGGTGGCCAGGAACTCGTCTTTTCTGCGGTTCGAGTCTTCCAGCGCCTTCTGCGCGGCCACCTCGTCGGTGATGTTGCGGAACTCGAGCACCGCCCCGGACCCCTCGCTCTGATCGAGCGGGGCGAGCGAGCAGCAGACCGGGAAGGTCGAGCCGTCCTTGCGCACGAACAGATCGCGATGGTTCCGCAGCGGCTGCATGCCGAGCCGCGCATTGCGGATGGGGCAGGCATCGATGTCATGCCCGCCCTGTTCCGCCGGAGCGTGCAGTACGGTGTGGAAGGGAGCGCGGGCCAGTTGCTCCAGCAGGTAGCCCGTCTCCTGCACGGCGGCGGGATTCATGTACGTCGCCACCCCATCCTCGTCCAGCATCAGCAGACAGGAGGCGGCGTTCTCCGCGATCGTGAGCACCAGCGCGTTCGCACGCTCCAGCTGCGCGGTCCGCGCTTCCAGCGCTTCCTTCGCCGCCACGAGCTCCTGCTCGGCCCGCTGCCGCGCGAGCAGGATGGCCTGCGCGTTCTGGATGGCCACGGAACGCAACAGCGCTTCTTCTTCGTCGTGCTGCAGCCCCACCGGTCAGCGCTCTCCCAGTCGTTCCGCCGCCAGCGCCGTCCCCTCGACGCGGGCCCGGATCTTTGCGAACGCCGTGTCGCGGGTGGTGGAAGTGTCATCGCTGAACGGCGAGAAGCCGCAATCGTCCGTGGTGCCGAGCTGCGCGACCGGAATGTACTCCGCCGCCTGCAGGACGCGCTCGCACACCTCCTCCGCCGTCTCGATGTGCGGATCGATGGGCGCCACGACGCCGACGAAAACACGGTGGTCCGGCTTCAGGTACTTGCGGATGATCTTCAGCACCTGCACGCGGTCCTTCTCCCCCGCCAGCGCGATGTAGAAGTTGCTCACCTTGAGCTGAAACAGGCTGGGGAGGAGATCGGCGTAGTCGACTTCCGCGCTGTGCGTGGAGTCGCGGTCGCCGCCCGGACAGGTGTGCACCCCGATCCGCCCGCGATCCTCGGTCGAGAAGCGCGAGAGCGCGAGGTTGTTCAGGTCGATGAAGCTGTTCAGCAGCTCGCCCGACGGGGCGACCTTCACCGCCAGGCGAGCCTCGGTGAAGTCGATCTGCACCTTGTAGGCGCCCTTGGCGAAGCAGCGCCGGATCTCCGTCTCGTGCTGGGAGAGCAGGTCGTCGATGAACTGCTCGCGCGAATACCCCGCAATGCCCTCGGCCGGATACATCAGGCTCAGCGCGGAGGGAGAGATGACAGCCTGCTTGACCGGTTTGTGCGCGTACTGAAGCGCCGCATCGAGATAGCTGTCCGCCAGCCGCTTGTAGCGGAACGGCCCCGCGGTGAGGCGCGGCATCCGTCGCGTATGGCCGGCGGAAAACGGGATCTTGAACCCGTCCGGCGCGGTGTTCGGCAGGCCGTGGACGGAGTACGTCCAGAAGTTGTGGTACTTGCGCTGCTCGCCGTCGGTGATCACCGGCGAGCCGGTTTTTTCGAAGCGGGCGATGGTGTCGCGGATCGCCGCGTCGTAGAGCGGATCGAGCGCCGGATCGTCGGCGTTGCCGTCTGCCACGGCCTCGATCAGCTCGAGAGGGCGCGGAATGCTTCCGATGGGCTCGGTCGGAATGGTGACCATAGGACTCCTCTATCAGGAAACTGAGAGTTGTCCATGCAAGTTCGAAACCGCTGGCCCCGCTTGCTGCAGGCGGCGGCGCCGGTAAGATGAGGACCGATGCCTTATGAGCTGAGCCGCTTCGGATTCAAAGAGATGATGGATTGTCGCGGCCGCATCCGCGACCTCTTCGCCGATGACCCGCCGACGTTCGAGGATGCCGCCGAGCGCGCGGTCGGGTTCCTGCGGCGCGAGCTGGTGGACGAGCACGGCGCTCCTGCCTGCGCGCTGGTGCGCTTCTTCAAGACCCATCCGTACGACGATCTGCCGGAGGAGCTGCGGGAGGTGGTGCGGGCGGCGTCGCCCGAGGCGCCTGCCATCCCGGAGCTGCGATGCCTGACCTTGATCGCGACGCGCGGCGATGAGCCGGACTGGAACTCGCGCCGGACCTCGCGCGGCCATCGCGCCATTCCGCTGGCCAGCGTGGAGATGGTGCAGCAGGCGCCGATGATCGCGCAGCTCATCACGCAGCTGGGCGTTCCCATCGCGAACGTCGTCCGCCCTTCCCGCGCCCTGCTGCTCGATCAGGAGCAGACCGCGCACAACGTCTTCTTCGTGCCGCGCGCGCTGGGCAGTCCGCACATCGTGGCCCAGAAGGAGTTCGTGGTCCGGTACGGCATCCAGTCGGTGCTCGGGTTCGGCGGCCTGCTCGCGTCGGGCGATCTGTTCGCGGTGATCCTGTTCTCGAAGGTGCCGATTTCGCCCCAGACGGCCGATCAATTCCGCGTGGTGGGCCTGAATCTGAAGATCGCCATCCTGCCCGTTGTGCGCAGGCCGCTCTTCCGCGCTCACTGACGGGCGGCCAGCCACGCTTCGAGCTCCGCGCGGGTCGGCATGGCGGTCTGCGCGCCGAGCTGCCGCGTCGCCAGCGCGGCGGCGGCACAGGCGAACCTCGCCGCCTCGCGCAAGGTTTGCCCCTCCACCATGGCCACGGCGAACGCGCCGACGAGCGTGTCGCCCGCACCGGTCGCGTCGACGGCCGCGATGTCGTACAGCGGCAGGAACACCTCTTCCGAGGCAGAAGCGAAGAGGTTGCCTTCCGGCCCCGCCTCGATGGCGACGAGCCGGGCGCCGAGCTCCAGCAGCCGTGCCGCCGCCGCGCGCGCCGATGCGACGTCGCGCACCCGGATGCCGCTGACCGCCGTTGCCTCCGCGGCATTCGCTTTGATCACCGCCGCGGCCCGGATCATGGCCGGCGGCAAGGCGCGTACGGGCGAGACGTCGAGGATCAGCTGCGCATTGCCCGCGCGGACGGTCTCGAGCACGCGCTCTACGGTGGCGAGCGGAATCTCCAACTGCACGAGGACCACGCGCGCGGAGGCGAGGAGTAGCGCTGCCGCGTCGATCCCCTCGGGCTGAAGCCGCGCGTTGGCGCCGGGAAAGACCACCGCCTGCTTTTCCTCCGCGTCATTCCGGTGGATGACCACCGCGCCGGTCCCGACGCTCCGGTCGCGCGTCACGCGGTCCACCGCGACGCCTTCCGCGGACAGCCGCGCCAGCGCCGAGCGGCCGGCATCGTCGTCACCGACCCGGCCCACCAGCGCGACCCGGCCGCCGAGGCGGGCGGCGGCGACCGCCTGGTTGGCGCCTTTTCCGCCCAGCCCGTGGCGGAGCTCGGTCGCGGTGACGCAGGTGCCGGGGGAAGGGAACTTTGGCGACCGCAGGATCAGGTCGGTAGCGATGCCGCCGACGCTCACGATGTCATACACGCAGCGCATCGTAGCTGGCTCTCCACTATCTGCACGAGCCAGGGGTCGAGCTTGAGGGGAGGGCGGTCGGCGGTAGAATCTGTAGGTGGTCAACTGGACCCGCTTCCATCCCGAAGACCATGACCTTGAATTCAATGCGGAGAAGCTTGCAGCGCACGGAATCACCGTGAGCGAAGCTGCGGAAGTGCTCTGGAACGGGTTTCGACCACTCCGAGACAAGGACCACGACGACCGGTATCTCCTTCTCGGTCGAACGGATGGTGGACGGGCCCTGGAGCTCGTTGCGGTAGTACTTTCAAAAAACAGATTGCGTATCATTACCGGCTGGCCGCTATGAAGTCCCGCAAGCAGAAAGCTACGGACGAACAGATCGAAGCCGAAATGTTGGCTAAGCGAGGCGATCCCTCAGCATGGAAAGCCCTGCCGTTCGTTCCGGCATCCGCATCGCCACGACCGGCCTGGATGTTGCGGAGCAAACATCTGGAGCTTGCTGCGAAGTTTCACGTCTTGTCGGTGCTCCACCGGCTGGACATCGAAGCCAACCTCGCCTTGGGTCAGCCTGACAACGTCGATATCGCAATCCTGGGCAAGGCAGGATTGGCCATCACAATCGACGTGAAGACGATTGAAGGCTCGCGGGAATGGCTCGTCGAACCATTCAGTGTGCGGAAGCATCATTATGTCGTCGTGGTCGAGTTTCCGCCGCAAAAGGATACTGTCGTTGCGCAGCCGCGCGCCTATATCGTTGCTTCCGAGACTCTCCGAAAGCTTGTCGTTCGGAAGAAACTCAAAGCGATTCCCCTCGATTTTCTCAGCGACGAGTTGGCTGCGTTAGAAGCTTGGCAACTCATCTCGGCAGAGCAGGCGGCGTAGGTTCATGTTGAAGCTGCCGCCGACTTCGTCGCATCGACTCATCACTTCGCCGTGCCGAACGACGCCACGCGCTTGAAGCGGCGGAGATACGAGTCGGTCGCGTAGATCACCAGGTCGCCGTTCTCGAACTTGAAGGTCCGCGCCTGTGCCGTGGCGGTATAGGCGCGCAGGACGTCGGTCACCACATTGTGCGTGACGACGCTGGCCGCGTAATCGACGGTGTAGGTGCCGAAGTAGGCCATGTAGTTATCGAACGAAGCCATCATCGAAGAGGTCACGACCGGCGCGAGGTCCCACCAGTTCGGCGTGGTGACGTCGACGTTCGGCAGCGCCGGGTTGATGGAGATCTGCACCGAGACGTTGCCGGCAGGGTCGTAGACCCAGTAGCCGAGCGGCGGCTGTCCCCACGGATAAGTCTTCTCTTCCGGCTTCTTCGGATCGTTGATGTTCCACGCCTCGACCATCTGCCAGCA
>DASYMJ010000062.1:0-14245 GCA_036009105.1 Thermoanaerobaculia bacterium
GGGCATATCGGATCGGCCGCCATTGGGCCGGCTGGAGAGCCGGCCCTACGTTCACTGCGCGGGAGCGCCCGGGGCCGGTATAATGCCTCGTCAATCATTCCACCCATGAGCGAAACCGCGGCAGCTTCTGGCGCCGTCTCCACTGGTGGACTCGTTGTTCGCGCTGTTTTGCGGACCGACGTCGGACTGGTGCGTTCGGAAAACCAGGACTTCGGCGCCTGCACCACGCCGGAGGAAGAGCAGGAGAGCCATCCGGGCGGAAGGCTGCTCATCGTTGCGGACGGCATGGGCGGCCATCGCGGCGGCGCCACCGCCTCCCGCCTCGCCGCCGAAACGGTCAAGGCGCAATACCTCGGCAGCGAGACCACTGACGTCGGCGCCGCCCTGCGCGACGCCCTGGCCCGCGCCAACGCGCGCATCTTCCACGAGGCGCAGGGCAACCCCGACCTGCGCGGCATGGGCACCACCACCTCGGCCCTCGCGGTGCGGCACGGCGAGGCGTGGTTCGCCCACGTCGGCGACTCGCGCATCTATCTCATCCGGGGCGAGGAGATCAAACAGCTCACCGACGATCATTCGCTCGTCGCCTCCATGGTCCGGGAAGGACTGCTGACCACGAAAGAAGCGGAAGTGCATCCCCGGCGCAACGTCCTGCAGCGCTCCATGGGCGTGGGCGAAGAGGTCGAGATCGACGTCAAGGGGCCGTACCGCCTGGCCGAGAACGACACTTTCATCCTCTGCAGCGACGGCCTGCACGGCCTGGTCAAGGAAGACGAGTTGAAAGACGTGGCCCGGCAGCCGATCGAGCAGGCCGCGGACGAGTTCGTCAAGCGGGCCCTCGAGCGCGGCGCGCCGGACAACGTGACGGTGATCGTGGCCCGGGTGGAGCGCAATCCGAACGTGGTCGGCGACGACACGCTGGTCGACGAGCACCACACCTACGATCCGTTCGAAGATACGCAGCCCGACGCCGAGGCGCTGGATGAGACGCAGGAGCTGCACGCCATTACCGATACGCAGCCGATTGTCGTCCCGCACGACCAGCTGGGCGACGACACCGTGCCGACCGGCTCTCGCGCCGATGCCGCGCCGCAAAAGCGCTCCGGAAGCCCGCTGCTCAAGTGGGCGTTGATCCTGGTGCTCCTCCTCGGCAGCGCCGCGGCGGGGGCCTGGCTGTACCTGAATCGCTGACCCTCCATGCCCAAACGTTCCCCTCTCCTCGGCGTTGCCGTCCTGTTGGCAATGGCGGGCTGCCGCCGCGACGCGCAGCCGCTGGGCGACGTCTCCAAGATGGCGTACGAGGTGAAGCCGGCCGTGGTGCGCATCAGCGCCTACGCCACCGCGGATCTGCGCTATCCGGCCGGCGCCATCCGCGAGGTCGCCTCCGAGCTGCGCGTCGCGCGCGAGGTGGAAGGCGCGGAGGCCACGGTCACCACCGGCGCGGGCGGCTCGGGCAGCGGCTTCATCGTCAACCCCAATGGCGTGATCCTGACCAGCGGCCACGTCGTCGCGCCGACGCGCGATCTGGACGCGCTGCGCCAGGATCTCCTCCGCAACGGCGCCATCGCCGCGCTGGTGAAGCACTTCCCGGTCGACCAGCTGCGCACGCTGCACCGCGACGAGGGCCTCGAGCCGTACATCACGCGCATCGCGGACGCCTCGCGGCTGGAGCACATCACGGTGGTGAACGAGGTGGAGCTGTCGAATGGCGAGAAGCTGCCGTTCCGCATCCTCCGCTACTCGCCGGCGCTGAGCGAGCAGGGCATCGACGTCGCCGTGTTGCAGATCGGCCGGCAGAATCTCCCCGTGCTGCCGCTGGGCGATTCGGACACGGTGCGCGTCGGCGACGCGATCTGGGCCGTCGGCTATCCGGCGGTCGCGAGCAGCTCGGACGAGGTGATCGGCGGCTGGCTCTCCCGCGACAGCGACCTGGAGGCGACCGTCAATCCCGGCCAGATCACGGCATTGAAGAACGACCGGGCGAACAAGCCGGTGCTGCAGACCAACGTGGCCATCTACCGCGGCAACTCGGGCGGGCCGGCCGTGAACGGCGGCGGCGAGGTGATCGGCATCTCCACCTGGGGCCACACCGACGCGGAACAGATCAAGTTCCTGGTGCCGGTGAGCCTGGCCAGGGAGATGCTCGCCGCGGCGGGCGTGAAGCCGAGCACGGACGGCGAGTTCAATCGCAGCTACCGCGCCGCGCTGGACGAGGCCTATGAAGGGAAGTGGGCCGATGCCAGGAGCGACCTGGATCGCGCCTCCAAGTTCTTCCCCGGCTCGCCCGACCTGATCCGCTTCCGGCACGACATCGACCGCGCCATTCGCGACCTGCCCCTGTGGCGGCTCTATCCGGTCACCACCGCCGCCTCGTTTGCATTCGTCGGTCTGCTCGGCCTCGGGTCCATCGTCTGGATCGCGAGGCGGCCGCGGCTCGCCCGGGACGTGCTGACGACGACCACGGAGGAGACGGTGGTCGCGCCGAACGGGACGCCGGCGGCCTCGCCGGCCGCGGCGATGCTCGGCCGTTTCACCATCCTGAACGGCAATCGCGCCGGACAGAAGCTCGGCCTCGGCGGATCGGGCATCCGGATCGGGCGCGAGGCGACGGTTTGTGAGATCGTATTGGAGAATCCGAAGGTGTCGCGGCTCCATGCCGAGGTGGTGTCGATCGACGGCAAGGTGCTGCTCATTGACCGGAATTCGTCCAACGGAACGTTCGTCAATGATCAGAAGATCGACAAACGGTTCCTCCAGGACGGCGACATCATCTATTTCGGCGGTCGCAACGCGGTTGCGGTCGCATTCCATGCGTGAGGGTGGTCATCGTGGCTGACAAGCGGTGTGAGAACGGGCATTTCATCGACGAGTCGTGGGACCTCTGTCCCTACTGCCCGGCGGACAACAACGAGCCGGAGATCCCGATCGTGCGCCCCACGCGCTTCGGCTCCATCGAAGGCGGCGCCGGCCCCCGCCCCGTTCCCGTCCCTTCGCCCTCGCCCTCTCCGTCTCCCTCTTCCTCCCAGGTCGGCGCGAACGCCGCTGCCGCCGCCGCGCTGCCGACGGAAGGCCGCCGGCCGGCTGCCATGTCCGCCGCGCGCCGCGATTCCTCGCCCGCCATCCAGGCGCCGCCCCTGGAGCGCACCGTCGCCGTGCAGAAGCTGGAAGGGGCGCCGAAGCGCTACGTGGTCGGCTGGCTGATCGGCCTGAACGGCACGGTGCGCGGCGAGTCGTTCCCGGTGCGCATGGGCCGCAACGTCCTCGGCCGGGACCGCCGCTCGGACGTGGTGGTCAATGACGACCAGGCGTCGTCGCATCACGCCGACCTCGTCTTCCGCCCCGAGGAGAAGCGCTTCATCCTGATGGACCACAACTCCACCAACGGAACGTACGTGAACGAGGCGGAGATCGAGCCGCGCCGCGACCTGGTCACGAAGGACGTCATCCGCATCGGCTCGCACCGATTCCTCTTCATGCCGCTCTGCCACGAGGGCTTCTACTGGGACGACGAAGGGGCCCTGAAATGATCGGCACGATCATCGGCAACTATCGCATCGACCGGGAGATCGGCGAAGGCGGCATGAGCCACGTCTACGTCGGCCGCACCCTCTCCAAGGGCGAGATCCTGCCGGACGACTACCAGGTCGTGCTCAAGGTGATGTCCGACGAGCTGGCCGGCGAGGTCACGGCGCGCAAGCGTTTCGTGAAGGAAGCGCAGATCCTCTCCAAGCTGCGCCACCGCTACATCACCCGCTTCTACGAGTTCATCAACGACGCGCGCAACGCCGTGCTGGTGATGGAGTTCGTGGAGGGAACGCCGGTCGACGTGCTGCTCACGGAGAAGGGCGCGCTGCCGGTGGCCGATGCGGTGGCCATCGCGCAGTGCCTGCTCGAGGCGCTGGTGTACGCGCACGGCAAGGGCATCATCCACCGCGACATCAAGCCGGCCAACCTCATCCGCGAGCACTCCGGCACCGTAAAGGTCACGGACTTCGGAATCGCCAAGATCAAGGAGGGAGCGGGCACCACGCCCGGCGCCACGGTGCTGACCAAATCCGGCTTCCTCCTCGGCACGCCGCACTACATGTCGCCCGAGCAGATCCGCGAGCCGAAGGACGCCGGCGCGAAGAGCGATGTCTACTCGTCCGGCGTCGTCCTGTACGAGATGCTCACCGGCCAGCTGCCGTTCAACTCGCGCTCGCTGCCGAAGCTGATCGACGCGATCTATCGCGGCGAGAAGCAGGCGCCGCGCACGGTGCGGCCGGAGATCCCGCCGGAGGTCGAGGCGATCGTGGTGAAGGCGATGCATCCGCGCGCCGACCAGCGCTTCGAGACCGCGCGCGAGTTCTACGAGGCGCTGGAGGAGTACAACGCGCGCCAGCCGCTCACGCCGACGCTCAAGCAGTCCGCGCCGCGCACCACGCCGGCCGCGGGCACGGCGGCGGCCGAGGTGGCGCAGCAATGGCTGCTCGTGCACGTGAAGGGCGAGAACAACGAGAAGCACGCCATCGAGGGAGAGAGCGTGATGGTCGGCCGCGACCGGACGTGCTCCATCGTGCTCGCCCATCCGGCCGTTTCCCGGCGGCACGCGCGCATCACCCACAGCGGCACCGCCCTCATGCTGGAAGACCTGCAGTCCGCGAACGGCACGTACGTGAACAACACGCGCGTGGAGAAGGTGAAGCTCAAACCGGGAGACGTCGTCCGCTTCGGCGCCGACCCGAGCTGCAGTTACGTGTTGAAGGACCACTGAGAGAGAGCCCGATGAGTCAGATCACCTGTCTGCGCTGCAAGGAGCCGCTCGATTCCGAGCTCGAACAGTGCCCGCATTGCGGCGAGCGCGTCACGCTGTTCCAGCGGACCTACGCCTCGAAGCTGATCGACGGCAAGTACCAGATCCTCGACCGGCTCGGCATCGGCGGCATGGGCGAGATCTTCAAGGTCCGCCACATCCACCTCAACGAGCTGCGCGTGATCAAGATCATGCGCCCCAACGTCGCCCAAGACGATCAGGGCCTGCAGCGCTTCCTTCAGGAGGCGCGCACCTCCACCATGATCAAGCACAAGAACCTGGCGATGCTCTATGACTTCGCCCAGCTCGACGACGGCTCCTACTACATGGTCTGGGAGTTCATCGACGGCACGAACATTCAGAAGTGGATGACCGCCAACGGGCCGATGCCGCCGCGCCTCACCGTGGAGATCGCCATCCAGGCGCTGATGGGGCTCGATCATCTGCACCAGATGGGCCTCATCCACCGCGACGTCTCGCCCGAGAACATCATGTTGTCCCAGGACCATCACGGGAAGCTGCTGGTGAAGGTGATCGACTTCGGCATCGCCAAGTCGCTGGCCTCGGAAGGGGAGTCGGGGCAGGGCCTCACCCAGACCGGCATGTTCCTCGGCAAATTGAAATACGCCTCGCCCGAGCAGGCCGGCTTCCTCAAAGAAGGCGAGCACCTCGATCCGCGCTCCGATCTCTATTCGTTCGGCATCGTGATGTACGAAATGCTGGCCGGCCGCGCCCCGTTCCAGGCCACGAACCCGCACGGCTACATCCTCAAGCACGTCACCGAGAAGCCTGCCGCCATCGGCGAGCTGAATCCCAACGTGAAGGTGCCGCCGCAACTGGAGCAGCTCATCTTCCGCTCGCTGGAGAAGAGCCGCGACGCGCGCTTCGAGACGGCCGCGGAGTTCGCCGCCGCGCTGGAAGGCGTGCGCACGTCGATCTCGCCCGATGCGAAGTACGGCCTCGGCGAGAAGATGATCACCCTCTCCGGCGCGCAGACGCTGGCCGACCTGCCGAAGATCAGCGGCTCGTGGACCACGCCCGGCGTGACGTCTTCCAGCGCGACGAAGCCGGCTCCGGTGAAAACGAAGATCGCGGAGGAGCAGGCCACGCTGGTGGAGCGCAACTTCACCGCGCCCGGCACCCCCATCCGCACCCTCGGCAGCGACGAAGCGACCATGATCGAGAACTTCGGCCGCACCGCGGCGGGCGCCGCCGCCACCGCGGGCGGCGCGGCGCCGACGGCCATCGAGGCCAAGTACCAGCCCGGTGCGGCGGAGACGGTGATCGAGCGGCAGTACACGCCGCCGCCGGCGAAGAAGAACACCGGCATGATCGCCGCCATCGCCGCGGTGGTCGTGCTCGCGCTGGCGGGCATCGCCTGGTTGGCCATGCGCAAGTCCGCTCCGCCGGCCGTGGTGACGCAGACCACCGCGCCGGTGAGCGGCACGGTGGTGAACACGACCGCACCGACCAGCACGACCCCGATCCCGAGCGGTAAAGGCGCGCTGCTGCTCTCCGCCTCGCCGTGGGGCGAAGTCGACCGCATCCTCGACGCGAGCCAGCAGCCGGTCGACCTCTCCGATGACAAGCGCTCCACGCCGACGCGCATCGAGCTCGCGCCCGGCAAGTACCTGGTCACCATGAGTGGACCGGCCGGGAAGACGGCGACGTTCGACGTGCAGATCGACGCCGGCCGCACCACGCCGAAGAAGATCGAGCTCGGCGTGGTCGACTACGACGCCCTGGAGAAGGAAGTCAGCAAGCCATGACCCGCATCCGCCGCTGCTTCACCATCGCGCTCCTCTGCCTTGCCCTGGGCGCCGGCTCGGCGCTCGCCTCGTGGTACGACGATTACGATGCCGGCCTCGCCGCCGCCCGCAAGGGCAGCTGGCAGACCGTGGTGCAGAAGATGTCGGCCGCCATCCGCGGCAACGGCAACGAGAGCGACAAGACGCGCACCTACGGCGCGATCTTCATCAGCTATCACCCTTACTACTACCGCGGCATCGCCAACCTGAACCTGGGCAACTACGAGGCGGCGGTGTCGGACCTGGAGAAAGCCAGCGGCCGCGGCGAGCTCGATCTCGGCTCCATCGAGACTCAGATGCAGCGCGCCAAGGCGAAGATCGAATCGGCGAACACGCCCGAGCCGGCGCCGCCCACCCCCGTGCCTGCGCCGCAGCCGCGCCTGCCGGCGCCCGTGCCGCAGCCGCAGCCCGTGCCGGTGCCCACGGCCCCGGCCATCGATCCCGCCCTGCGCCAGCGCGCGATGCAAGCCATCAACGAGGCGAAGCAGCATCTCGGCTCCGCCGCGGCGCGCCGCGCCACCAGCTCGCCGCAGTACGGCCAGGCGGCCACCGCGATCGCCGATGCGACGATGCGCCTGAACACGGCTCGCTCGAACGAAGAGCTCAACTCCGTGATCGGTACCGCCGAAGCGGCGCAGACCTACGCCGATGCCGCGCAGCCGCCGGCCGTTGCGGTGACGCCGGCGCCCGCCCCGGTGACGCGCCCCACCGCCGCCACCGACGCCATCCTCTCCGACGCGAAAACGCGCTTGCGCCGCGCCCTGACGAACTACTTCGCCGGCGAGTTCGACGACGCCACGCACGACTTCAAGCTCCTCGCCAGGGACATGCCGAACAACGCCTGGATCTGGGCCTTCCTCGGCGCCTCGCAGTACTCGCTCTACGCCTTCGAAGCGGACCCGCAGTACAAGGACGCCGCGATGGCTTCCTTCCGCCGCGCCAAGAGCCTCCGCAAATGGAACGGCGGCCTCCCCGACAAGTACTTTTCGAAGCGGATCCGGGCCGTCTTCGCAAGCGCAACCTGAAAATGTAGGGCCGGCTCTCAGCCGGCCCGTCATCAACGGATAGCCGGGCGGGCTGAGAGCCGGCCCTACATTTTGAGAAACCCTTCCGGAAGTTCACCTGCCGTAACAGCCGCGCGGCGCACAATCGAGTCATGCGATCCATCGCCATCATCGGCTCCGGCATCGTCGGCCTCGTCGCGGCGCATGGCCTGCGCCGGGTGGGCTATCCGGTCACCCTCTACTCCGACCGCACCGCGGACCAGTGGCTGAACGAGAGCAAGCCCACCGGCACCGCCGCGCGCTTCGAGCTCGCCCTGTCCTACGAGCGCGAGCTGGGCCTGAACCATTGGGACGACGTGCTGCCGAAAGGGGAGGGGGTCTTCCTCACCTTCTGCCCCACCCTGCACAACCGCCTGGTCACCCTCCTCGGCCGCGGCGAGCGGCCGTTCCAGGCGGTCGATCTCCGTCTGCAATGCCACCGCTGGATGAACGACTTCGACGGCGAGCTGCGCATCGAGCAGATCACGGTCCCGCGGCTCGACGAGATCGCGCGGGAGCACGACCTCACCATCGTCGCCGCCGGCCGGGCGGACCTCTGCCGCCTCTTCGAGCGCGATGCCGCGCGCAGCGTGTACGACGCGCCGCGGCGCAACCTGGCCATGGTCATCGTCCGCGGCATGCGCATGGCCGTGGAGGGCTGCCCCTTCCTCCCCGTCAAGTTCGACTTCCTCGGCACGGACGGCGAGCTGTTCTTCATCCCCTACTGGCACAGGGATCACGGCCAGACCTGGAACATGCTCTTCGAGGCGAAGCCCGGCTCGCGCATGGACCGCTTCGGCGAGGCCAAGAGCGGCGAGGAGGCGGTGGCCATCGCCAAGCAGGTCATCCGGGAGCTCTTTCCGTGGCATGCCGAGTGGGTGCGCGAGATGGAGCTGGCCGATCCGAACGGCTGGCTCACCGGCCGGGTGACGCCGATGGTGCGCCGGCCGGTGGGGACGTTGCCGTCCGGCCGCATCGTCACCGCGCTGGGCGATACCGCGATCTCCTTCGATCCGATCGCGGCGCAAGGGGCGAACACCGGCGTCAAGCACGCGCGGCATCTCGTGGAGGCGATCGTCGCGCGCGAGCGGCGCCCGTTCGACGCGGAGTGGATGACGAAGACGTTCGAGACCTTCTTCGCCGATCAGGCAGGTGAGGCGTGCGCGTTCAGCAACCTGCTGCTGGAGGACATCACGCCGGCCGCGCAGGAGATCCTCATCGCGCAGTACGGCAGCGACGGGCGCGCCGCGAACCGGAGCGGCAAGCAGCGCATCGCCGACGCGTTCTTCGCGAACTTCAACGATCCGCGCACGCTCACCCCGACCCTGACGGACCTGCCGCGCGCGCGGCGCTTCATCGCCATGACCTCCGGCCGTCCGTGGCTCTGGAACGCGGCGCGCGGACGCGCCGCCGTGGCCCGCGATCAGGTGAGGCAGAAGCTGCGCGTGTCCGGGTAACCGGCGATCAGCGGCGGGCCCGCAAAGAAGCCCGCCGCCGCATTCCGTTCGACTAACCGTTCGAGCCGGAGGATCCGCTCTCGCTGCCGCCGCCGGGCAGGAGCGACGAAGCGGAGCTGGCGAGGTTGCTCGCCGTCTCCCGCACCTGCTCCACGACACGGCTGATGACGCTGCCGCCGCCTGCCGCGCGGCCGCCGCCGGCCTTGCCCGTTGCTGCCTTCTTGCTGGAGGAGCCCTTCTTGGAGGAGGAAGCCTTCTTGCTGCTGCCGCCGCCGCCGCTGGAGGAGCCGCCCTTCTTCGACGAAGAGGACGATCCCTTCTTGCTGCTGCTGCCGCCGCCGCTGGAGGAGCCGCCCTTCTTCGACGAAGAGGACGAACCCTTCTTGCTGCTGCTGCTGCCGCCGCCGGAGGAGCCGCCCCTCTTGGACGAGGAGGACGAACCCTTCTTGCTGCTGCCGCCGCCGCTGGAGGAGCCGCCTCTCTTGGACGAGGAGGACGAACCCTTCTTGCTGCTGCTGCCGCCGCTGGAGGAGCCGCCCCTCTTGGAGGAGGAGGACGAACCCTTCTTGCTGCTGCTGCTCGAGGAGCCCTTCTTCGAAGAGGAGGAACCCTTCTTCGACGAGGAGCCCTTCTTGCTGCTGCTGCCCGAGCTCTTCTTGCTGCTGCTGGAGGAGCCCTTCTTCGACGACGACGCCTTCTTGCTGGAGGCGCCGCCCTTCTTCGACGACGAAGACTTCTTCGCTGCTGACTTCTTCGTGCCGCCCTTCTTGGTAGCCATCGTGTGTTCTCCTTTTTTCAACCAGTAGGTGGGGAGCCGTACTTGTTTGATCGGGGGAGATTCGTGGCAGCTTTGTTGCTCGAAAACCAATGTAGACGAACATGCTGCGATTGTCACGCTCACTGCGCCTCTTCGTTGCGTTCCTCGCATGGTGTGCGTGGCTCGCCTTTGCGTTCTGCTACATCTATCTGGCCGTGCTCAATCACCGTTTGACTCGTGAGCTGGTGCGGCACACCTGGCGCGAGCCGACGGTTTTCATCTCCAACGCGAACGGCAGGCGGGAGGTCGCGCGCGTGTGGGGCGTCGACTGGCGCGTCACCCGTCCCATCACCCTCGCCTCGCTGCCGCCGCATGTCGCCGATGCGTTCATCGCGGCCGAGGATGTGCGGTTCCGGCATCACCTCGGCGTCGATCCATTCGGCATGATGCGCGCCCTGGTCACGAACGTCCGCGCCGGCGGCATCGCCCAGGGCGGCAGCACCATCGACCAGCAGATCATCAAGACGCGCTTCCTCTCCCAGGAGCGCACCTGGCGCCGCAAGCTCACCGAGATGGTCCTCGCCGTCATCCTCGACGCGCGCCTCTCCAAGGACGAGATCCTGGAGATCTACCTCAACGACGTCTACCTCGGGCACAGCAGCGGCAAGCCGGTGCTCGGCATCGACGAGGCCTCGCGCCTCTACTTCGACAAGCTGCCCAACCGCCTGCGCGTCGATGAAGCGGCGCTGTTGGCCAGCATCATCCGCGCGCCGAACCGCGACACGCCGGACAAGCGGCCCGATGTCGTGCGCGCCCGCCGCGACGCCATCCTCGCCGTGATGCGCGACCGGAAGTGGATCTCGGCTGATGAATACCGCGCCGGCGTGGCGCACGGCGTCGACTTCCGGCGCGGCTCCATCCCCGAGGCGCCGTATCCGTACTACTTCCGCGCGCTTCGCGGCGAGATCGTGCGCCGCATCGGCGTGCGGCCGGTCATCGAAGGGGGGCTGACCATCGTCTGCGAGATCGATCCGCGCGCGCAGGCCGCCGCGGAGCGCGTGGCGCATCGCGCGCCGGAGCAGCTCGAGGCGCGCTACTCCTGGATCCGCGCCGCCGCGCGGCAGGAGCCGCTGCAGGTGGCCATCCTCTCCGTCGATCCGCGCAGCGGCGGCATCCGCGCGCTGGTCGGCGGCGCCGACTACGACGTATCGCCGTTCGACCGCACGGCGAACATGCGCCGCCAGCCCGGCTCCGCGTTCAAGACGTTCGCCTATCTGGCCGCCATCTCCTCCAAGCGCGCGACGACGGCGTCGCTGCTGCTCGACTCGCCGGTGAAGATCGCGGTGAGCGGCGGCGAGACGTGGGAGCCGCACAACTACGACGAGCAGTACCGCGGCCGCGTGACGCTGCGCGAGGCGTTCGAGAAGTCGCTCAACGTGCCGACGGTGCGCCTCTCCCAGCAGGTCGGCCTCACGCGCGTCATCGACACGGCGGAGGAGTTCGGCTTCGAGGAGGAGTTCTCGCGCATCCCGGCGCTGCCGCTCGGCGTGACCGAGGTGACGATGCGGGAGCTGACCGCGGCGTACACGGCGTTTCCGAACCTCGGCAAACGCGTCGAGCCGTTCCTGCTGACCGAGGTGCGCGACCGGCGCGGCAAGGTGCTGGTGCGCGCGGAGCCGGAGGCGAAACGGGTCGCGCCGGAGGACGTGACGTACGTGATGCACACGCTGCTGCGCGGCGTGGTGCAGCGCGGCACCGCCTCCCGGCTCAAGCGCTACGACCTCGCATACGCGGCGGGCAAGACCGGCACCACGAACGATTACCGCGATGCCTGGTTCGTCGGCTACACGCCGGACATGGTATCGACGGTGTGGGTCGGCTTCGACCACGGCGCGCCGCTGCGGCTGTCATCGGGCGAGGCGGCCATCCCGATCTGGGGCGCATACATGAGCGCGATTCCGCATCAGCGCGGCGAGCCGAAGCCGCCCAAAGGCGTGACGTTCCGGGTCATCGATCCGGAGACCGGCATGCTCTGGCAGGACGGCTGCCCCGGCCCGGTGCGCGAGGTCTTCCTCGATGGCACCGCCCCCACGCACAGCTGTCCCCGCGGCATCCTCGGCAACGTGGTCCGCCGGGTGTTCTTCAACCGCGAGCATTTCGACGAGCCCCCCGCCATCACCTTCGAGCAGTTCCGCAGATGGGCGGCGGAGGTGGACCGCAACCGCCAGAACGTGGAGCGGCGACTGGACCGGTTGCGGCGGATCTTCGGTCGCTGAATGTAGGGCCGGCTCTCCAGCCGGCCCAATTGAGCCGTGACAGATGGGCCGGCTAAGAGCCGGCCCTACATTCAAACCCGTGGTAATCTCCCCCGAGCTGGAGTGATTTGGGGCCGCTTGCAACCAGCCTAAAAAAAGCTAAATTGCCGCCACGATCGACAGTTGCTTTTGATCGGCCCCACGTCTTCATCCGGCGTGGGGCTTTTTGTTTATGCAGGACTTCATACAGGCAATCGCGGACGAGCATGTCTACCTCTTCGACGGCGCGATGGGGACGATGCTCTATTCCAAGGGCGTCTTCATCAACAAGTGCTACGACGAGCTGAACCTCCTCAACGCGGAGATCGTGCTGGAGGTGCACAAGCAGTACGTCCGCTCCGGCGCGGAGATCCTGGAGACGAACACCTACGGCGCGAACCGGGTGAAGCTCCACGCGTTCGGCATCGACGACGAGCTGCGCGACATCAACATCGCCGCCGTGGAGATCGCGCGCCGCGCGGCGGGCGACTCGGTCTACGTGGCGGGCGCCATCGGCCCGCTCGGCATCCGCCTCGAGCCGTACGGGCCGACCTCCATCGAGGAAGCGCGCCAGTACTTCCGCGAACAGGCCGAGGCGCTGCGCGATGGCGGCGTCGACCTCTTCGTGCTGGAGACCTTCTCCAACATCGCGGAAGTGGAGCAGGGCATCGCCGCGATCCGCGACGTCTGCTCGCTGCCGGTCATCGCGCAGATGACCATCGGCACGGACGTCCGCACCATCTACGGCGACACGCCGCGCACCATCGCCCAGCGCCTCGACCGGGCCGGCGCGGACGTCATCGGCCTCAATTGCTCCGTCGGTCCGGACGTGATGCTCGACGCCGTCGAAGAGATGAGCGCCGTCACGGCGCGCAAGATCTCCTGCCAGCCGAACGCCGGCCTGCCCCGCGAGGTGAACGGCCGGCAGATGTACATGGCCTCGCCCGACTACATGGGCAAGTACGCCAAGCGCCTCATCCACAAAGGCGTGAAGTTCCTCGGCGGCTGCTGCGGCACCACGCCCGAGCACGTGAAGGTGATGGCGGATGCGGTGCGTCCGCTCTCGCCGCGCCGCTCGTTCGTGATCATCGAGCGCAACGGCAAGACCGATGCGCCGAAGGGCCGCGAGCCGGTGCCGTTCGAGGCGCGCTCGCACTGGGGCGGCAAGCTCGCCGCGGGCGAGTTCGTGACCACCATCGAGATCGTGCCGCCGAAGGGGACGAACCCCGACGCGATGGTGGAGTCGGTGCGCTCCATCAAGGCGGCCGGCGTCGACGCGGTCAACGTGCCGGACGGCCCGCGCGCGCAGAACCGGATGGGGGCCATCGCCGTGGCGGTGCTGCTCCAGCAACGCGTCGGCATCGAGACGGTCCTTCATTACTGCTGCCGCGACCGCAACCTCCTCGGCATGCACTCGGACCTGCTCGGCTGCGCCGCGCTCGGCCTGCGCAACATGCTCCTCATCACCGGCGATCCTCCCAAGATGGGGCCGTATCCGGAGGCGACGGCGGTGTTCGACATCGACTCGATCGGCCTGACGAACATGGTCAACCTGCTCAACCACGGCCTCGACCTGGGCGGCAATCCGTTCGGCGAGCCGACCGCGTTCACCATCGGCGTCGGCGTGAACCCCGGCCATCTCGACCTCGACTACGAGCTGCGCCGCCTCGACTGGAAGGTGAAGGCCGGCGCCGAGTACGCCATCACCCAGCCGGTATTCGACGTGCGCCAGCTGGAGCGCTTCCTGGAGCGGATCTCCCATATGGAGCTGCCGGTGGTGGCCGGCATCTGGCCGCTGCTCTCGTACCGCAACGCGCAGTTCATGAACAACGAGGTGCCGGGCGTCTCCGTGCCGGACGACGTGATGGAGCGGATGCGCATCGCCAGCGAGAAGAGCAAGGAGCACGGCCTGCGCGAAGGGGTGGCCATCGCCCGCGAGACGCTGGAGCGCGTGCGCGGCCAGGTGGCGGGCGTGCAGGTCTCCGCGCCGCTCGGCCGCGTCGATCTCGCGCTGCAGGTGTTCGAGGGGTTGGTCGACCGCGCGTCCGCCACGGCGACGTAAATGTAGGGCCGGCTCTCCAGCCGGCCCAAAAT
>DASYMJ010000063.1:0-18090 GCA_036009105.1 Thermoanaerobaculia bacterium
AACCTCATAAGCGTAGACGCAATGTTGCTGAGATCCGTGGCCACGAGTGCGCCTTCTCCGGCGATGCGGCGATCGATGCCCAGCGCGCTCTCGTGAAGTCTCAGAGCTCCTTCGAAATCATCGCGTCGCGATCGAGATCTGGCCATGTTCGTGAGAATGCTGGCAAATGCAGTCGAATCTGAGCGTCCCAACATCTCTAAAGTCACCGCCGCTCTGCTCAACAAGCTGTCGCCGAGATCGAAATGCGCTCGATGTACAAGGTAGCTGCCCATCAGCCGGCAGATCGCCGCGACCCCTTCAGTCGCAGCACCGAGAGCAGCCGCATGCTCGTTCACACTTAGCGTATGGGGGATGAGTCGATCGAGCATCGGCCAGGTTCGTGAGTCGAAAATTTCGGTTTCCAAGGGTACATTTAGCAAGCTGGCCGCGTCGCCACACCACCGCGCCTGCTCCTCGGGTGATTCGCTGTCGCGGATCACGAACTGCTGTAGCCTGTGCACCGCGAGTGCGTCGTCTTCTGTCTTGATCAGCGAATAGCGCCGCAAGATGGCTACCGAGTCCTCGAAGGCGAACGGATCGCGAGTGCCACGCAGGACGTTGCGCGGCACATCGTCCGGAGCGAGATAGGCCATCAGGTGGAGCAGCTCTTCCGCGGCAGGGTTTTCAACGCGCACCCTCTCCATCGACATCTGCCAGACCGTTGCGAGGGGCCTGCGGTCGCGCGCCCAAAGTTCCTTGCGCCGGGTGCGGAAGAGGTGGAGGTAGTCGGCGACAGGGGTCGACCGCTCCTCCATGTACGCGGCCGCCTGCTCGATGGCCAGAGGCAGATAGCCGAGCTCCTTCGCCACCTCGGCGGCCGCCGCCTCGTCCTTCTTGCCGCTGCGTTTCAGGAGCAGGCGCACGGCATCGTCCGGCGGCATCACGTCGACCTGCAGCGGCTCGGCGATGCCGCGCCAGTTCGGATTGCGTGAAGTCAGGATCACCTGCCCCGCCCGTCCGGACGGCAGGTACGGAGCGACGTCCTCCGGCTTCTCCACGTTGTCGAAAATCAGCAGCCAGCCCTGGTGCAATTCGAGCCAGGCTTTCACCGCGGCCACGATCACCGGCTGATCCACGGCAGAGGGCAATCCGAGCGGCGCGGCCAGCGCGCCGTAATCGGAGGCGAGGGTGGTGGGGAGCTCGGAGCGGATCCACCACACCAGCTGGTAGTCCGAGCGCGAACGATACGCATACTCGACGGCGATCTGCGTCTTCCCCACCCCGCCCAACCCGCTGATGGCCTGCACCACCGCCGCGGCGCTGTCCGTCGCGAGAGCACGCGCAAGGTCGTCGAGCAAGTCCTCGCGGCCCACGAAGTTCGGATTGCGGGCGTGAGGCACGTTCCAGAGGGAAACAGGAGGAGGAGCGGAAGCGATCGCCCGGCGGATTCCCTGCACTACGTCCGTAAACGCTGCGTCGCGATCCTTCCACGAAGTCACCGGTTTCGCGCCGCTCGGCAGCACCTGCAACTTCGCGAACCCAGCGCCGGCCCAATCGACTTTGCGGAGAAGGATGGGGATCGCGCGTCCACTGTCGAGCGCCTGCTTCATCTCCACGGTCGTGCAATAGCCGGAGGCGAGAAAGCTGGAGCTGATCAGGAGCAGGACGAAATCAGCGGCGGCCAGTTGACGCTGGATCTCGGCGCTCCAGTCTGTGCCCGGCACGAGCTGCCGGTCCTCCCACGAAGTGATGACGGCCTGGTTCCGCAGATTGGAAAGATGCTCGACCAGCTGATCCTTCAGCTTCGCGTCCCTGTGGGAGTACGAAACGAACAGCCGAACGGCCATCCGGCGATCCTACTCCCCCCGTATGCGCGCGAAGAACGCCTCGCTCGAGACCGGCCGGCCCAGGAACCGCTCCACCAGGTCCCGCGCCGGCTCCTCGGAGCCGCGGCTGAGGATCAGCTCCCGGAAGCGGCGGCCGGTCGTGCCGTTCATCAGGTCGGCGCCGAAGGTCGACACCATGTCCAGCGCGATCACCTTGGCCCACATGTACCCGTAGTACCCCGCCGCGTAGCCGGACGCGATGTGCTCGAACGTGCCCGGAAAGCAGGTGCCGGGCACGTGGCCCATCGGCGTCGAGCCTTCCATCTCCGCCCATACCTGCAGGCAGGGGCGGGGGGACTCGCCGGATAAAGCCATGTCGAACGATGCATAGAGGTGCTGGCGTCCGTAGTCGATCCCGGCGCCGAATTTCTTCGCCGCCACCAGACGGAGCACCAGCTCCTCGTCGATGGACGGGCAATCGCCGCAGTGATTGCGCATCAGGGAGAGCGACTCCATCCGGTTCGCCCACTCCTCGTACATCTGCGACGGCGCCTCCACGAAATCGCGCTCCACGCTCGTCCCGGAATGCTGCAGGTACTCCGTCTTCGACAGCACGCCGTGCAGCACGTGGCCGAACTCGTGGAGCAGCGTCTCCACCTCGTCGTGAGTCAGGCCGTCGCGATTGAAATTCGTCACCAGCACGCTGACCGGCTTCCGCCCCGCGCGCACGCTCACCCCGCGCACCGGCCACGCCGCGGCGTGCTTGTACTTGCCGTCCCGCGGATAGAGATCGAGATAGATGCCGCCGATGAACTCCCCATCCGCGGCGTCGCGCACGTCGAGATAGATCACGTCCTCATGCCATACCGGCACCGAGGCGCGCTCGAACTTGACGCCGTAAAGGCGCTCGCTGATGTCGAGCATCCAGTCGATGGCCGGCGCGGTGGGAAAATACTTGCGCAGCTCTTCCTGATCGATCGCGTAGCGCTCCTCGCGCAGCCGCTCGCGGTAGTACGAAACATCCCACCGCTCGATGTCCGCCTGCTCGGCGGGCACGCCGGTGAGCCGCCCCTTGACCTCGGCCAGCTGCGCGACGTCCAGCAGCTCGGCCTCGGTCACCACGTTCTTCACGTCATCCAGGAAGCGGAGCACCGTCTCCGGGTTCTCCACCATCCGCCGCTTGGTGACGTAATGCGCGTAGCTCGGCACCTCGTACAGCTCCGCGATCTCCTTGCGCAGCGCGACGATCTCGTCCAGCACCGCGGTATTGCGATCCGTGCCGCGGTTTGTGTTCGCCACGTAATAGCGGCGCCGGGCCTGCCCGTCGTGCGCGTACATGGTGAAGGGGACGTAATCCGGATAGTCGAAGCCGACCACGATGTTTCCCGCCTCGTCGCGCGTCTGCCGGTCGAGCCATGACTGCGGCAGGCCGGCGCATTCGGCGGGCGTGAAGGTGATCTTCGTCTCGTTGTCGCGGATGTTGCGGGCGAACTCCTGCCCCAGCTCGGTCAGCCGCTCGGAGATCTGCTTGAAGCGCTCCCGCTTCTCCGGCGCGAGCGAGACGCCGCTGTCCTCGAAGCTCTCCAGCAGGTCCTTGCGCAGCTGCTGATCGGCGATCGAGTGCGGCTTCACCTCGCGGACGCGCTCATAGAACGTCTCGCTCTGGAAGAGCTCGGTAAGGAAGCTCGACTCCTGCACCAGCGCGACGTCGCCCGCATCGCGCACCTCCCGATCGGGGTGCACGCTATTGAGCAGCGAGATCGGCCCGAACGCATCCTCGAGCACGATGGCCGCGCGGTCCCACGCCTGCAGCACGGTCTGGGGCGAGGCCTGCTCCAGCGGCACGGCCTCCAGTTCCTGCACCATCCGCCGCGCCTCGGCCAGCGCTGACTCCGCGGCGCGCATCAACTCCTCCGCCGTGTACACCGGCAGGACGGCACGTTCTTCTTCGACGAGAGTGATCAAATCCGTCATGGGGCCCGTCATTCTATGCAAACTTCTTCCCACCCCGGTCGTATTGATATCGAAACCCCTGGAGGCCTCCGAATGAGACGAATCGCAGCCGTCGTGGTTGCCCTCTGTGCCTTTTCCGCGCTGGCGCAGAATGACCCCTTCACTCTTGGCAAGGCGGCGTTGGAGAAGAATGACGCCGATGCGGCGGCCACATACCTGGAGAAAGCGGTCGCCCAGCAGCCCAACAATGCGCTCTATCACTATTGGCTCGGCAGCGCATACGGCACGCAGGCGCAGAAGGCGAGCCTCTTCGGGCAGGCGCGCCTGGCCGGCAAGGTGAAAGACGAGTTCGAGCGCGCCGTGCAGCTCGATCCGAACCTGCTCGACGCCCGCATGGGCCTGATCGACTTCTACACCATGGCCCCCGCCATCATGGGCGGCAGCGAAGAAAAGGCGATGCAGCAGGCGGCGGAGATCAAGAAGCGCGACTCCCTCCAGGGCCACCGCGCCATGGTCCGCATCTACTCCCGCCAGAAGAAGACCGACCTCGCGCGCAACGAGTGGCTCGCCGCGGTGAAGGAGCAGCCCACCTCCGCCAAGGCCCACAACGGCCTGGCCGGCTTCTACCTCGGCGTCGACAAGAACACCGCCGCTGCCATGACGGAAGCCGAGGCGGCGGTGAAGGCCGATCCGGGGTACATGCCGGCCTGGTTCCGGGTGGGGCAGGTCGCCGCGAACGCCGGCACGAACCTGCCGCGCGGCGAGGAGGCGATGAAAAAGTACCTCGCCCATAAGCCGGGTGAGAACGAGCCGGGCCTGGCCGATGCGAACTACTGGCTGGGGATGATCTACGAGAAGATGGGGCGGAAAGCGGAGGCGAAGGCCAGCTACCAGGCCGCGCTCAAGCTGGCGCCGCAGTCGAAGACGATCGCGGAGGCGGTGAAGCGGGTGTCATCCTGAGGTGCGCAGACGGCGAAGGAACCGTACCTTCAGGCGCAACGCAAGATCGGTGGGGATCCTTCGTCCTCCGCGGGACTCAGGATGACGTGATCATCGCGCCGCCAGCAGCGGATACGGATTGATCGGCGTGGCCTGCCACCAGCGCTTCTCCGCCGTCAGCACCTCGATGGCGAAATGCAGATGCGGGGCGTCTGGCGGCGCGTTGCCGGTCGTCCCGACGTAACCGATCACGGTGCCGGCCTTGACCGCCATCCCTTCCCGCAGGTTGTCCGCGTAGTGGTCGAGATGGGCGTAGTAATAGACCTTCTCCTGCGCCGCGTCGAACTCGTAGACGGTGAGGCCGCCCGCGGCGCTGGTGAAGAGCTTGCGGATGGTGCCGTCCACGCATGCGATCACCGGCGTGCCGCGAGGGGCCATGATGTCGAGGGCGCCATGCATGCGGCCGCCGCTGCGCACGCCGTCGAAGTTGTCGTGCAGGTCGGCCGGCGCGACGCCGAGGACGGGGACCAGCAGGCCGCCGCTGGATGCGGCAGCGGGCGGAGCAATGATCGCGGCCGGCGCAACGTCCCGGCGCCGAGCCTCGGCCGGATGCGTCATCAGGACGCCGACGGCGCCCAGGACGAGCCCGCTGAAGAACGCATAAGCTGTTCGCATGTACCTGACTTAAGCCATGGTCGTGCCTACTTGTTCCAGCGAGCCCGGCGACAGGGCGACGGTAATATTCCCGCGTGCCGGAATTGCCTGACGTCACGGTGTACATCGAGGCGCTGGAAAAGCGCATCACCGGACAACCGTTGCAGAAGCTCCGGCTGGCCAATCCATTCGTCCTCCGCTCCGTGATGCCCGCCGCAGGCGACCTGGCCGGCAAGCGCGTTCTCGGGTTGCAGCGGATGGGCAAGCGCATCGTCATCCGCCTGGAGGACGAGCTCTTCATCGTCATCCATCTGATGATCGCCGGCCGCTTCCGCTGGCTCGCCCCGAACGCGAAGGTGCCGGGCAAGCTCGGGCTCGCCGCGTTCGACTTTCCCAACGGGACGCTGGTGCTGACCGAGGCGGGGTCGAAGCGGCGCGCGTCGATCCATCTGGAGCGGGGCGAGGCGGCGATGCGCGCGCACGATCCGGGCGGCCTCGAGCCGCTGGAGATGACGCTGGAGCAATTCAGCGAGGCGCTCACCAAGGAGCGGCACACGGTGAAGCGGACGCTCACCGATCCGCACCTCTTCAGCGGCATCGGCAACTCCTACTCGGACGAGATCCTCCACCGGGCCCGCCTCTCCCCGGTGCAGCTGACGACGAACCTCCATGCGGAGGAGATCGAGCGCCTCTTCCTGGCCGTGCGCGACACGCTGACCATCTGGACCGATCGCCTGCGCGAGGAGGCCGGCGACAGGTTCCCGGAAAAGGTGACCGCGTTCCGCGACGGGATGGCCGTGCACGGCCGCTTCGGCAAGCCGTGCCCCGACTGCGGCAGCCCCGTGCAGCACATCGTGTATGCCGACAACGAGACGAACTACTGCGCCCGCTGCCAGACCGGCGGAAAGCTGCTCGCCGACCGCGCGCTCTCCCGCCTGCTGCACAGCGACTGGCCAAGAACGCTGAACGAGGAAGGATGAACGATGAACAAAGGCGGCCCGGCCGTTCATCGTTCATCGTTCATCCTTCATCGTTCATTCGTTCTCTAACCTTCCCCCCTCCCGCACGTCTATCAGCGCGACACCATGTCCCCAGCAGCCGCCGCCCTATCCTTTCTAAACCCTGTGCGCACAACGACGAACACAGCGAAACCTGATGATGACCTCCGGCTCGCGGCGGCCTGCGCGGCCGGGGAGTCGGCGGTCTTCGAGCGCATCTATCGCACGTACGGCGAGCGGATGAAGTCGATCGCCTACAACCATCTGGGGAACGTCTCCGACGCGGAAGACGCGGTGCAGGAAACGTTTCTGAAAGTGCATCGCGCGGCGGCGAGCTACAGCGGCGAGGCGTCGTTCTCCACCTGGATCTACCGCATTCTGGTCAATACCTGTTACGACCTGCTGCGCAAACGCAAACGCCGTCCGGACGAGGCGCCGATCGACGACATGGCCGGCTTCGAGCGCTCGGGCCCGGCCGTGGACGATGCCAAACGCATCACCCTGCGCAAACTGCTGGCCGGCCTGCCGGAGCAACGCCGCAGCGTCTTCACCCTCTTCGAGATCGAAGGGCTCAGCCACGCCGAGATCGGCCGCATCCTCGGCATCAGCGAAGGGAACTCCAAGTGGATCCTCTTCGCCACCAAGAAACAGCTGCAAGAGCAGTGGAAGAACCTGAAATGAACATCACCTGCAATCAACTCGACGACCTCCTCCTCGAAGGCGATGCGTTCTCGCTGGAGACCGCCGCCCGCCACGCCGCGGGCTGCCCCTCCTGCGCCCGGACGCTGGCCGGCTGGAACGACCTCTCCTCCACCGCCCGCTCGCTGCATGCGACGTGGGAGAACGACATGCTCTGGCCGCGCATCGACCGCACCCTGCGCGCCGAGCGCGGCGCGTCCCGCGGCCGCCTCTGGCAGGTCGCCGCGGCCCTGCTCCTCACCGCCGGCCTGGGCGGCTTCATCTGGCGCTCGTATGACAAGGAGCGCGACTTCAACGCCGTGATCATCAAGGACTCCAAAGTGGAAGCGGTGGAGGATGCCGAGCGGGCGCACCAGCGGGCCATCGCCGAGCTGGAACGGCTCACCGACCCGAAGCTCGAGCAGGCCTCGACGCCGCTCATGATCAGCTACAAAGAGAAGCTCATGCTGCTCGACGACGCCATCGCCGAGTGCGACTCCAACATCAAACTGAACCAACAGAACGCACACCTGCGCCGCCAGCTCCTCGCTCTCTACTCGGAGAAGCAGTCGACGCTGAAGGATGTGCTGCGAGAGGACGCCCATGGATCGAATCACTAAGACGCTCATCCTGGCGATCGCGCTTTTCGCGCTCGCTGCTTCCGCGGCTGCCGAGGACCGGTACGACCGCAGCATCACCAAGACCATGACCTTCCGCGGCGGGAAGGTGACCATCGACAACAAATTCGGCGACGTGAAGCTGCGCACCCGCGGCGGCTCGACGGTCGTCCTGCACGCGGTGATCCGCTCCTCCAACAGCGAGCTGGGGCAGCAGATCCAGGTCATCGCCACGGAAGGGGCGAACGGCATCGTCATCCGCACCGAGTTCCCCGAGGTGCACCTCAGCAACGGGCGGATGTCCTATTCGATCGACATCGACGTCGAGGTGCCGACGAACGCGCCGGTCGCGGTGCGCAACCGCTTCGGCAACGTCGAGGTGACCGGCCTGCGCGCGCCGTCGGACATCAACAACGCGCAGGGCTCCATCCAGGCCCAGGACCTCCAGGGCGCGCAGCGCATCGAGAACGCTTTCGGCACCATCGAGGTGACGAACAGCGACGGCGACACGACCATCCGCAATGCGAACGGCAACATCCGCGCGCTGCAGATCGGCGGCGCGCTGGACGTGGCCAGCCGCTTCGGCTCGATCACCGTCGGCGACGCCTCGCGCACCGTCTCCATCCGCAATGCGAACGGCAACGTCGAAGTGCGCAACGCCGGCGGCGCGACGAAGATCGACAACTCCTTCGCTTCGGTCGTGGTCGACCGCGTGCGCGGCACGCTGGAGGTGACGAACGCGAACGGCAGGATCGAGGCGACGAACATCAGCAACCGGACCTCGCTCAAGAGCTCGTTCGGCAGCATCCGCGCCGCGGAGATCAGCGGCGAGCTGCTCGTGACCGGCCAGAACGCGGCGGTGAGCGCCGCGGTGGTGCGCGGCCCGGCCACCATCTCCACGACGTTCGGCGGCATCGAGGTGCGCAACATCGCCGGCCCGGCCCGCCTCTCCAACTCGAACGGCAACGTGGTCGCCGCCGACGTGCAGGGCGATGTCAACATCGATACGCGCTTCGGCCTGGTGCGCGCGGAGCGCATTCGCGGCGCGGCGGACGTGGACAATGCAAACGGCAGCGTGACCCTCAACGACATCGGCGGCGCGGCGAAGGTGCAGACGAGCTTCGGCTCGGTGTTCCTGACCGACATCGACGGCGCGATCGACGTGCGCAACCAGAACGGGGCCGTCTCGGTGGCGTCGCTGCACACCTCGTCCTGCCGCGACATCGTCATCCGGACGAGCTTCTCCACCATCAAGCTCGCCCTCCCCTCCTCCGCCCGCTATTCGGTGAACGCCCGCACCAGCTTCGGCCACATCAACACCGCGCTCCCCATCACCACCACCACCGTCGGCGACGAGACGCTGGTGGGGACGATCAACGGCGGCGGCTGCCGCCTGGAGCTGACCAACGCGAACGGCAACATCACCATCGACAAGGAGTGAAGAGGAACGATGAAAGATGAAAGATGAAAGATGAACGGCCCACCCGCCGCCGGCCTTGTTCATCGTTCATCTTTCATCTTTCATCTTTCTAGAACGTCCGCTTATAGGTATAGATGAACGCCTTCGGCGCACAGTCGCGGATGGGGGGCGCGAATTTCGCGTTGCGGATCTCGCGCTCCGCCAGAGCGCCCAGCGCCGGCTCGCCGGTGTCGTTGGAGACGATGCGCGTCGTGGTGACGTTGCCGCGCGTGTCCACCGTGGCTTCCACCACCACCAGGCCGTGCGGTCCGTCCTGGGAGAACGAGGGAGTGGGCGTGGTGGTGAAGCGGAAGTCGGAATCGGGCGGGCAGTTGCCGCGGCGTGGCCTGGTGGACGGCGGAGCAGAGGACACCAGCGAGCGGGCCACATAGCCGGTCGTGCCGTCCGCGAGACGCACCTGCATCCAATCGCCTCCAGAGGCCAGCAGCGCGAGGCGGTCGCCGCGTTTGACCTGGGCCAGGATGTCGGCGGCGGTGGAGCCCTCCCGCCGTACGTTCACGCTGCTGCCGGTCACGTAGACCGTCCCCACGGGCGCCTCGCCCGGCGCCGCGGGGGCGGCGGGGGCGGGCGGGGGGAGGTCGGCCGGCGGCGGGGCGGGGGCGCTCGTGCAACCGGCGAGGAGCGCCGCACAGAGGAGGACTGCGTATCGTTTCAAAGCGTGCGACCCACGGCGGGGACGATGATACGCAACTCGTCCATGAGGCGCGCGAACTGATCGGGATAGAGCGACTGCGGACCGTCGCACACCGCCTTGTCCGGATCGTGATGCACTTCGATGAGCACCCCATCCGCGCCGGCGGCCACGATGGCCCGCGCCAAAGGCATCACCTTGTCCCGCCGCCCCACCGCATGTGAAGGATCGGCAATGACCGGCAGATGGGAGAGCTTGGCCAATACCGGGATGGCGGAGATGTCGAGCGTATTGCGCGTATAGGTCTCGAACGTGCGGATGCCGCGCTCGCAGAGGATCACCTCGTAATTGCCGCCGGCCATGATGTACTCCGCCGCCAGCAGCCACTCCTGGATGGTGGCGGACATCCCCCGCTTGAGCAAAACCGGCTTGCGGATCTGTCCCAATGCGGACAGCAGGTTGTAATTCTGCATATTGCGGGCGCCGACCTGCAGGATGTCGACATAAGGGAGCATCCCTTCAATCTGCGAGATCTCCATCACCTCGGACACGGTGGCGAGATTCAGCTCATCGCCCGCCGCGCGCAATAGCTTCAATCCTTCAATGCCCATCCCCTGGAACGCATACGGCGAGGTGCGCGGCTTGTAGGCGCCGCCGCGCAGCACGCGCGCGCCGGAGCGGGCCACCCGGCGGGCGGTCTCGAAGAGCTGGTGCTCGCTCTCGATGGTGCAGGGGCCGGCCATGATGACGACTTCTTCGCCGCCGATGGCCACGCCGCGCGCCTTGACGATGGTTTTTTCCCGCTTCCAGGTGCGGCTGGTCAGCTTGTACGGCTCGCTGACGCGCACCACTTCCTGCACCCCGTCGAACAGCTCGAACTCGCGCGTGTCGATGCTGGCCACGTCGCCCACCACGCCCAGGACGGTCTGGTCCGAGCCGGTGGAGCGGTGGACGTCGAAGCCGCGGGAGATCAGCTCCGCCACCACCTTCTCCACCTTCTCATCCGCGGCATGTTTCTCCATCACGATGACCATGAGCTCTCCTTCAATCCCTGGCGGCCGCTTCGCGCTCCACGCGCCGCGACTCGTCGATGATGCGTTCAAAAAGGCGGCGGACCGCCAGGCCGCTGAGGGGGCCGGCGGATGCGGACTCGACGTGCTGGAGGACCTGCTTCTCCCGTTCCGGCGCGTAGATGGCGAGGGAGAGCACGCCCTTGATCTCGCCGATCTCGACGGCGTATTTGGCGCGCTGGTTGAGGAGCTTGACCAGGACTGCGTCCACCCGGTCGATGGCGTCGCGGAGGCGGGAGAGCTCTTGTTCGGCGTCGATCCGTTCCATAGAAATCAAAAACCTCTTCCCGTCATCGAGAAGAGGTCCGGATCGTTTTTGCCTTGTCGATCGAGCGCCCCTCCTCGCGTCGGGGCGTCGTTTGCCCCGGGCTAGTGGTACCGGCTGGAATACGTAAAGCGCGGGGCGGTCGGTGTCATTGAGGCGGGGAGGATAGCACACGGTCGGCGGGCAGGCGAGCGGCGGGCAGCGGGCGGATGTAGCGTGGCTGCCCGTCCCTTTTAGCTCATCCCGCGGCAAGGCCTGTTACCATCCGTTCATCCCTCATGAGCAGCGCGCCTCACGATGTCCATCGCGACACGGTGATCGCCCGTTTTGCGAAGCTGCAATCGTTCGTCACCTCGGCGCTCATCGTCCTGTGCATCCTCACGGTGGTCACCGAACAGCAGATCCGCGAATTCGAGGAGGACGTACAGATCCTCGCGCGCAGGCGGCGGGAGGCGGCCGCACGGATGCAGCCAACCTTGCAGAAGCTGCGCGCCGTCGCCAAGACACTGCAATCGGCCGTGGCTGATCCGGTCCGCGCCCGGATGGGGGTCATCGAGACAGCGTCGAAGAATCGGGAGGTCGACTACACAAAACTGTCGGCAATCCTGGGCCTCAGCGCCAAGGACATTCCAGCACTGCAGGGGTGCATGAGATTCGCCTGGTCCGGTCGTTTGGCTTCCTTTCCGTCGCCGTTGGAATTCTCAGACGACGATGAAAAGGACGCGTACCGGATCGTCGCGAGAGTGAGCGGGCTCGAATCCGAGGACCAACAGGCCATCCAACAGCAACTGCGCCTTCCACCGCCAACGAATAGTGCGAAAAGGCGCGCCGATCTGGAAAGCGTGACGAAGAAACTGGCGCAGAACGATATGTTCAAGCAGGCGCTCCCGCAGTTCGAGAAGTTCGCCGAGCTCTTCGACGCGTACGTCGCCGATCGCGCGGCGCTGAAGCCGATCGAGGACAAGGTGGCCGAAGTCAGGAACACCAAACAGTCCCTTCCGTCGCCCTTCGGAAATTTCAATATGCATCCGCGTCTGGCGCTGGTGTTTCTGGCGTTTGCCGCGGCCGGGACCTATCTGCTCTTCGCCGCGTCCGAGCGGAGGACGCTTCGCATTGCGCGCGACATTGCGCCGGAGAGCCCGCCCATGGAGTCGCCGCCGTGGGCCTTCACCCGTGAGGTCCCGCTGCGGCGCGTGCTCGGCTGGCGGGAGGCGTCAGGTCTTCGGCTCACGTCCGGCCTCGCTCTGCACGCGTTCTGGCTCGGGTTGTCGGTTTTTCTGTTGACGGAGGTTCTCCGTTGGCGGGCGGTGCATCTTCTTCGGATGATGCCGGCCGTCGTCGTCACGCTCATCCTGGTGGGCATGAACGGCGCCGCGGGGGCGATGGCGCTGTCGCACTTTGTTGCACTGCGCATTCCCGCGAGGCTCGCTGGGGCAGTGCAAACCGCGCGAGAAGGCGCGATCTCGCGGCGAACAGCGGTTCGTCTCTCCGCAGTCAGTCTGTTCGCCGTCCTTTTTGGCGGGTTGCGCAGGCAGCATGTCCTGGTCGCGTGGCCGGCTACCGAACATCCGGCGCTGGACATCTCGGTGTGGCTTGTGCAAAACGCGAAAACGCTGATCGCGCATTCAGTGAAGTACTGCCGGGATCATCTGCCGAAGCGGCGGGTCGTTCTGCAGGGCAACTGGGGAAGGGCTGAACACCGCGTCGCTCCAATGGGTCATCCGCACCTGCACCGGCAGTATGCGGTGGCCACGTTGTTCGAAGGGGCAAAGGCCGAACGCGAGCATCTCGAGCGGCTACGCAGCCGGGCGAATGAAGACAATTCCGACGAGCTATGGGATCTCTACGGACGACAGGCGCCGGAAGTAACCGAGCGCGTGCTCGATCTCCTCTACCACGGGCTGGAGTTGCAGCCGTGGAGCTTCCACCTGTACGACCAGATCATCGCCGCTCTTGGAGACCAGAGGCGCTACAACGATATCCGCGCATTTCTCGACCGGATGATGCGCGCCGCCCAGGACACGCTGCAGGTCGATCCTCAGTCCCGCGCCGCACGGAATCGTGTTCGCGGCATCGCGGCCCGCATCCACGGAGTGGAGACTCGCGTTACAACGTCGCGGCGCCGCAAGAGCAAGCGTCATCAGCCACAGGTTCAACAAAAAACAGGGGCCGTACTGCCTCCGGGAGCTGCGCCGTGAAGAACGGATCGCGAGGCGAGTTCGACTCTCGCACGGCCCACTATTCTCTGCTTAAGTGTCTTCGCGTTCTGCGTCCGTGAACTGTGGCAGATATCCGCCGAGTTCCGCCGGTGACGTGCGCTCGCCTGATACACTGAAGCCAATGCCCTCCCCCAGATGCGCCTTTCATCCGCAGCGTCCGGCGTTTGCCAACTGCATGACCTGCGCGAAGGTCCTTTGTCAGGAATGCGCCACGCAGTGGGACGGCATCTGGCACTGTGCCGCCTGTCTGGCCTCCAGGCGCGGGGCCACCGTGCAGCGCGCGCCGATCCTCGGCTGGGTGCTGGTCATCGCGGCCTCGCTTCTCATTCTTTTCTGTAGCGCGCGCGTGATGGTCTGGACGGGAGCGCTGCTCGCGGGACTCAGTTGATCCGCGCCCCTTTGTCCATCACCGCGGTCCTCGATGAATCGGCGGAGCTCGTCCGCGCCACGGCCGCGCGCTGGGCCGGCCTGCTCCTGCTCACCTCCCTCCCCTACTACTTCCTGCAGGCCGTCTTCCTCGACCGCATCCTCGAGCTCGGCGCAAAGGCGACCGAGTACGGGAACCTGCTCCGCTCCACCGCCTACCTCACCGTGCTCGCCTTCCTCCTCTCCCTCTGGGGCCGCGCCGTCTACGCGCGCGCCTGCCGCCTCGCGGCCACCCGCGGCGAGGCGGTGGGGCGCGAAGCGCTGAGGGTGCCGGGGCCGGCCCTGGTCAACTACATCTACGTCGCCTCGCTCTGCGCGCTCATCGGCTGGCTGACCTTCTTCACCGTTTTCGGGCCGCTCCTCGCCGTGATGGTGGCCGGCCTGGCCGTCGGCACGATGGAGCTCAACGAACGGCCCGGCCTGCGCGAGCCGTTCCGCATCCTCACCGGCTACGGACGGGTGGTGCGCATCCAGGTGGCGCTCGTCTTCGTCTTCCTCGTCGGCTTCCTCGTGGCGCTGACGAACATCATGGCCGCCTTCCAGATCGGCTTCTGGCTCCTCTCCTCCATCGGCGGCTGGGACATCCCGAAGTGGAGCCTGCTCCTCAGCGGCTCCAACCGCCGCTTCGTGCTGATGCTGCTGGCCGGCGGCGTGCTGGCCATCCAGCCGTTCTGGGTCGCCGCCAACGTGATGCTCATCCGCAAGGCGGGCGCGCAGGAAACGGGCGACGACCTCCGCGTCTGGTTCGAGGAGCTGAAGCGGACATGAGCAAGCGCCTGCTGCTCATCCTGCTGATGGCGATGCCGGTCCGCGCCGCGGTGCTGACCCTCGACCAATACGTCGATTCGCTGGCGCGCCTGCGCGCGCTCGTCGCCTCCGGTCAGCGCGAGGTGGCGGCCTCCGAGGCGAAGGCGCTGGCGGGCAGCGAGGTCGAGTCGGCCAACGGACGCTTCCACGCCAACGACGCCCTCCTCGGCGAAGTCGCCGCGCCGAAGGCCAAGGCGCTGCGCCTGCTCTCCCACCTCGACACCGAGCTCGCCCAGCTGCGCCGCGCCGCGCCGGCCGCCACCAGCGCGCCGAACCACAAGCTGCTCCAGCAGGTGGAGAAAGAGGAAGAGATCGAGGAGCTGCAGAAGGGCGGCACGGTCGGCGGCACCGCGCCGCCGCAAGGGTCGTGGTACCAGCGCCTCGCGCGCATGCTCTTCGACTTCGGCGCCTGGCTGCGCGACAAGCTGGAGCGCTTCGGCGAGTGGCTGGAGAAGTTCTGGCCGAAGAGCGACGGGAAAGAGGGACCGAACCGCACCGTCGGCATGCGCTGGATCGTGACCGGGATCGTCGCCCTGATCGTGATCATCATCGCCATCCTGGCCTGGGAAGTGATCCGCCGCAGCCGCGCCGCGCAGCCGGAGGCGGTCGAGGAGAGCGCCCCTCTCGGCTCGAAGGCGGATGAAGACCCGCTCTCGCGCGGCGCCACGGAATGGGAGCGCTACGCGGCGCAGCTTGCCGCGGCCGGCCGCATCCGGGAGGCGATCCGGGCCTGGTACAACGCCGTCCTGGTCACGGCGTACGGAGCGCACATCCTCCACTACCGCAAGGGGCGGACGAACTGGGAGTACGTGGCCGCCCTCGGCCCGCGCATCGAGTGGCGGCCGGAGTTCGTGCAGCTCACCAGGCGCTTCGAGCAGGAGTGGTACGGCTCCGATCACAGCAACCACGAGGCGCTCGATGAGTGCAGCGGCCGCGCGCAGCGCATCCTCGATGCCATCCGCCGCGCCGCCCGGGGTGCCGCGTGAGGCGCGCGTTGCCGCTCATCCTCGCCATCGCCGCCTTCTTCCTCGGCGCGCTGGCCTGGCTCGGCGGCAGCCGCCGCGTCACGCGCCATGTGTTCGAGGAGCGCTCCGCGGCGAACACCTCCGGCAAAGGGCTCTCCCTCGCCTATCGCTATCTGGCCCGCGAAGCCCCTCACCCGCCTTCGGCACCCTCTCCCCGCGCCGGGGGAGAAGGCCGTGGTGAGGGGCCGCGCCGGAAGGTCAGCATGTTGACCAAGCCCCTCGGCCTGGCCGGTCTGGAGCCTGACGCCGTGGTCTTCCGCACCGGCCTCCTGGTCTTGATCGGGCGCGAGGAGCACCTCGAGCAGGAGAAGGACGACAAGAAACAGGACCCGAAGAAGAAAAACGACAAGAAACCCGAGGTGCGGGAGCAGGCGCCGCCGATGCTCTCTGATGCGGAGGCTGACTGGGTGCACGGCGGCGGCCGGCTGGTCATCGCGGTGACCGAGCCGTTCGCCTCCCTCGAGCAGCGCAATCCGCCCAACAAGAGCGCTTCGAAAGTCTTCCCCCTCTGGCCCGGCATCGACACCCTCACCATGTCCGCCAAACGGGCCTGGGAAGCTTCCTCCCTCGGCGCGCACATGCACGCCGTCTACACCGCCGGCGGCTACGTGGTGATGGCGCGGCAGAGCATCGGCGCGGGCGACGTCATCCTGCTATCCGTCCCCGAAATGCTGACCAATGAGCACTTGCGAAGCGGCAATCATCTGGCCCTGCTCATCGCCCTCGCCGGCAACCAGCGGCCGGTGTACTTCGACGAGTTCGTGCATGGCATGGCCTCCGAGGGCGGCTCGCTCGACATCATGCGCGAGTGGAACCTCGGGCCGCTGCTGCTGATGCTCGCCGCCGGCGCGCTGCTCGTCTTCTGGCGCAACGCGCGGCGCATCGGGCCACCGGAAGAGGAGTACCGCGACACGCGCTCCGACGCGGTCGACCTGGTCGCCTCCCTCGGCGCGCTGTACGAGCGGCGGATGTCCGAGGCCGAGGCCATCGCGCTGTATCACGAGGCGCTGACGCGCAGCGTCGCGGCGCACAGCGGCCTGCGCGGCGAGGCGTTGCACAAGCGCGTGGCCGACCTCACCGGCGGCCTCTCCGTCCCGAAGTGGAACGACAAACTGCCCCGCCCCGTCTTCCAACGAATGCTGATGACCATCAACGACGCGTTCCGCAAGACCGCGGAACGTGCAGGAGGAGTGCATGCAGACCATCGCTGACATCGCCACGCGCTTCAACGCGCTGCGCGGCCAGCTCGACCTGGTGATCCTGGGGCAGGAGAAGGTGAAGGCGCTCGCCGTCACCGCCCTCCTCGCCGGCGGCCACATCCTGCTGGAAGGGGTGCCGGGGACGGGCAAGACGCTCCTCTCCCTCGCCCTGGCCCGGCTGCTCGGCTGCCGCTTCCGGCGCATCCAGTTCACGCCGGACCTGATGCCGGCGGACCTGGTCGGCTCGAACATCTTCAACCAGAAGACGCAGGAGTTCGCCTTCCGGCCCGGCCCGCTCTTCACCGACGTTCTGCTGGCGGACGAGATCAACCGCACGCCGCCCCGCACCCAGGCCGCGCTGCTGGAGTCGATGCAGGAGAACGCGGCCACGGTGGACGGAGTCCGCTACCGCATCTCCCCCGTCTTCACCGTCTTCGCCACGCAGAACCCGGTGGAATTCGAGGGCACCTATCCGCTCCCCGAGGCGCAGCGAGACCGGTTCCTCTTCAAGATCTCCATCGATTTTCCGGAGGCGGAGGACGAGTCGCGCATGCTCACCGCGTACGCCGAGGGGCGGCGGCTGCATGACGACATCGTGGCCACGCTCAAGCCGGTGATCTCGGCCGAGGAGCTGCTCGCGGCGCGGAGGACGGTGGCGAACACGGTGCGCGTCGAGCCGCACATCATCAAGTACATCCAGGAGATCGTCGGCCGGACGCGCAAGGACGATGCGGTGCAGATCGGCGGCGGCCCGCGCGCCTCGCTGGCGCTGCTGGAGTCTTCCCGCGCGGCGGCGGCGCTGCAGGGGCGCGACTACATCACGCCGGATGATGTGAAGGCGCTCGTCGCCCCGGTGCTGGCTCATCGCGTGACGCTCTCGCCGGAGGCGGAGATGGAGGGCCTGGCGCTGGAGGACCTGCTGGGGCGGATCTTCGACCAGGTGGAGGTCCCGCGCTAAGCGATGCGACCGGGCCCGCTGCTCATCCGCCTCACGTTCCTCATCGCGGCCATCGCGTTGCTGGTGCCGGTGTATCTGCCGGCGGTGTGGGCGGTGGCGTCTCTGTTCGTGTTGATTGTTCTTGCCGCCGCTCTGGAGGCTTTGTCTCTGCGGCGCATCGAGTTCCGCATGGAACGTCCGTTGAAGCTGGCGCTGCCGCTGGACGAGCACGACGTGACGTCGATGAAGATCACGACGACGTCTTCCCGCGCGCTGTCGCTGACCATCCGCCAGCGCTGGCCGGAGCTGGTGCTGCCCCGCGCGGCGACGGTGCGGGCGATCTGCCGTCCGGGCGAGGCGCTGCAGATCGAGCTGCCGCTGCGGGCG